>NZ_JAVDUS010000032.1:0-66191 GCF_031456485.1 Bacillus sp. 3255 | reverse complement strand
GCTCAATTGACTTGCTAGCGAGATTATTAATCTCATGTTTGAACGATTGCTCGTTCTGTTTACTCACTCGTTGTTCAGTTTTCAAAGATCAATGTTGTGTTGCTCGCCCGCCTTCTTTCGAAGACCGGAAGACCAATATACCACACTAAGTTTTTGTTTGCAACTTATTTTTTAAGTTACTTTTTTAAAACTTTTGTTTACGCATCTCAGCGGCAACTTTTATAAGATACCACAGAGCGCATTCACTTTGCAAGTCTTTTCGACAAAAAAATTCGAGGCACCTCACGGCGCCCCGAAATAAGCTTTATTCTCCTTGACGCTCACGCATAAGCGGGAACAGCAGCACGTCACGAATAGACGGGGCATTGGTCAATAGCATAACCAAACGGTCGATACCAATACCTAATCCGCCTGTAGGCGGCATGCCGTATTCCAAGGCGCGGATAAAGTCCTCATCCATTTCATGCGCCTCGTCGTTCCCTTGCTCCTTCTCACGCAATTGAGCTTCGAAACGTTCTCTTTGGTCGATCGGATCGTTAAGCTCTGTGAAAGCATTCGCATGCTCTCGCGCTACGATGAATAGCTCGAAACGGTCCGTGAAGCGCGGATCTTCCGGGTTTTTCTTAGCTAGCGGCGAGATTTCCAACGGATGTCCGTAGATAAACGTAGGCTGAATTAAAGTCTCCTCGACAAAAGTCTCAAAGAACTGGTTCAGAATATGCCCAAATGTCATGTGCGGTTCTACCGGCACTTTATGCTCTTTGGCCAAGCGATGAGCCTCTTCGTTTGTCATATGAACGCCGAAGTCCACACCCGTCACTTCTTTAACGGCATCGACCATGGAGACGCGTCTCCAGCCGACAGCCAAATCCACTTCATGATCGCCATAAGGAATCTTCGTTGTGCCAAGCACTTCTTGCGCAATATGGGCAACGAGCTCCTCTGTCAATTTCATGATATCTTTGTAGTCCGCATAAGCCTCATATAGCTCAATCATCGTAAATTCCGGGTTATGGCGCGTAGAAATGCCTTCGTTCCGGTAAACGCGGCCGATTTCATACACTTTCTCCAATCCGCCGACAATAAGACGCTTCAAGTGAAGCTCGATAGCGATACGCATATACAGCTGCATGTCCAGAGCGTTATGATGCGTGATGAACGGCCTAGCCGAAGCCCCGCCTGCGATCGAATGAAGCGTTGGCGTCTCCACTTCCAGATAACCCAAAGAATCCAAATAACGGCGCATGGACTGAATGATTTTGGAGCGCAAAATAAACGTCTGCTGCACATCCTGATTCATGATCAAATCCACATAACGTTGACGGTAACGCAGCTCCACATCGCTGAGTCCATGGAATTTGTCCGGCAGCGGAAGCAAGGACTTCGTCAGTACCTCAAGGGATTTCACCTTGATCGACGTCTCGCCTGTTTTAGTTTTGAAAACAACGCCTTGCACGCCAACCATATCGCCCAAATCCAATAGATCGAAGGCCTTATATTTATTGGCATCCAGCGCGTCTTCCCGCACGTAAATTTGAATTTTCCCGGTGATGTCCTGAATGTGCGCGAAGCTGGCTTTGCCCATGCCTCTCTTTTGCATAATCCGGCCGGCGATGCTGACTTCATGATGCTCTTCGTCCAGCTCTTCTTTCGTTTTCTCACCGTAAGCGTCCAAAATTTCTTGGGTCGTATGCGTTCTTACATATTTGCTGCCAAAAGGGTCTACGCCCAGACCGCGGAGCTCGTCCAATTTATTACGGCGAATGACGAGCAGTTCATTCAATTCGACTTCCTGGCTCATGCTTTCATCTCCTACATATTTTAGTAAAGGGTGCTTAAACCGGAAAAAAGCTTCCGTAAGGAAGCTTTCCAGACGATTTGCCCATGCTGCGCAAAGGTAAATTGCAACAGGGCTGCGGCTGCACTACTTTTTGATATCAACAATTTGATACTGAATGACGCCAGCAGGAACGTTAACATCAACCGTTGCGCCCTTTTGCTTGCCGAGAATTGCTTTGCCCACCGGGCTTTCATTGGAAATCTTGTTCTGTAACGGGTCTGACTCCGCAGTACCTACGATGACGTATTCCACCAAGTCGCCGAACTCCAAATCCTTCAGCGTAACGATAGACCCAACGCTTACCGTATCGGTATCGACATCGTCGTTATTAATAATCCGCGCGTTGCGCAGCATTTTTTCTAAAGTAATAATTCTGCCTTCAATAAAAGCCTGTTCGTTCTTCGCATCTTCGTACTCGGAGTTCTCGCTAATATCGCCATAACCAATGGCAACCTTGATTCTCTCCGCGACTTCGCGGCGCTTCACTGATTTCAGATGCTCAAGCTCGTCCTCGAGCCTTCTCAAACCCTCTGGTGTAAGAATGACCTCTTTTTCAGCCATTTCCAACTGATCTCCCGTCATGTGAAAGATTTTCATATTGTTGAATCGATGCTTCCTGCTAGGAGTTAGGTCTTTATAGAGCTGATTCAAGTAGTATGAATTCACGGTTATAAAAATAAGGAACTTGCTCGTTTGTCTTTCAATATATGCAGGAACACATTAATATTGACTGATTATATTGCAACCGTTTCAAAATGTCAATCTCAACCATCGCTGCATGATTTAATGCAGTACAGGCGATTGTTCCGTTGCGTTTGACGGCGATTGCAGGGCAAGTTGCTCGACGTATTCATTCAGAGCCCGAACCATATCCTCGCGCTTGATCATCTCCATGATCGCATCCTTCACGCGTGCCGCTCCGGTAAGTCCCTTCAGGTACCAAGCCATATGTTTACGCATTTCTTTCACGGCCACGTTCTCGCCTTTGAGCGCAATGAGGCGGTCCATATGCAGTATCGCAATGCGGATCTTCTCCTCCGGCGTAGGCTCCGGCGGCAGTTCGCCATTCTCCAAATATTGCACGGTGCGGTACAGCATCCAAGGGTTGCCCAGCGCGCCGCGGCCGATCATCACGCCATCGACACCCGTCTGGTCCAGCATCCGCTTCGCATCTTCCGGGGTTACCACGTCGCCGTTACCGATAACGGGAATCGACAAGGCTTGCTTCACTTCGCGAATGATGTTCCAGTCGGCCTTCCCGGTGTACAGCTGCTCCCGGGTACGTCCATGAACGCTAACTGCGCTTCCGCCGCCTCTTTCGACAGCTTTCGCATTTTCGACGGCATAGATGTGCTCCGAATCCCAGCCGATCCGCATTTTCACGGTAACCGGTTTGCTTACCGCCTTCACGACGGTCTCAATCATTTGCTCGATTTTGTCCGGTTGAAGCAGCCAACGGGCCCCTGCGTCGCATTTTGTAATCTTCGGCACCGGACAGCCCATATTGATATCAATAATATCGGCATTGGTATTCCGGTCGACGATCTTCGCCGCTTGAACGAGCGTTTCGGTGTCGCCCCCGAAGATTTGTAAGCTTAGCGGCTTCTCCCTGTCATCGACATACAGCATTTCCATCGACCGGGTGTTCCCATGCACGATCGCTTTGTCGCTGACCATCTCCGCACAGACGAGGCCTGTGCCGAACTCCTTGGCAATCAGACGGAACGCCGGATTGCATACTCCCGCCATAGGGGCAAGCACCACTTTGTTGGGAGCTTCTACATTTCCTATTTTCAGCATCGAAGATGCACCTCTCTTATCTCGCAGCGACTGCAACTAACTCGTCCGGCTCTATATCTAGAACTTGCGAGATTTTTTGAATAATTTTCGTATCTGGTTTACGTGTTCCTCTTTCGATCGCTCCCAGAATGGCAATGGACACACCTAGCAAATCCGCAAGTTCATTCTGGGTATATCCCTTTAATTTGCGAAAAGCGCGAATACGCTGAGCTACCGAGCTTTTTTCCATAACACGACGCCTTCCTTTCCTTCCAGTTTCTCCAATTGCGCGGAGATGAATTCAAATGCACGATCTTGCCGCTCGTAGAGAACCTCTGAGAGAGGGACTAATACGAAAGCCCGCTCATGCATCCGCGGATGCGGAATGATCAAGTCGGGTGTCGTATGCCGCTCGTCGCCGTATAGAAGCAAATCCAAATCGATCGTTCGCGGACCCCACCGCACGTCGCGCTTTCTTCCCAACCGTGTTTCAATGGCAAGCAGCGTGTGCAGCAATTCCTCTGCAGGTAAATTCGTTTGAATTTGAACGACCATATTAAGAAAAGCAGACTGGTCCACATAGCCGACCGGATCGGTTTCGTACATACTGGAGACCCCAGTCACGACAATACCCGACTCCTGATTCAGCGCTGTAATCGCATCCTGCAAAAATTGTTCACGATCATCTATATTGGATCCTAATGCGACATAAGCTGTAACGCTTCGTTCTCGTACTTCGGCTGTCATTCCTGTGCCCGCTTTCGGTTAATCTCTACTGTAACACCGTCGAAAATAACGGCGAAGGGCGGATGCGGCTTAATGACGCGAACCGTCACTTCATTGATACTAGTATAAGTATGCAGGAGCTCGGATGCAATGTTTTCCGCTAAAGCTTCAATTAATTGGAAAGTGCGCCCTTCGACAATATCCTTCACTTTGAAAAAAACTTCCCCGTAATTCACCGTATCGTCGAGATGATCCGACTTGCCCGGCTTCTCCAATGGAAGCCTAAGTTCCACATCCACATAGAAGCGCTGACCCAGCTTATTCTCTTCCGGAAAAACGCCGTGATTCCCAAAAAACTGCATCCGGGACAGTGTAATTTTGTCCATCATCAGTACCCCCTTCTTCAAGCTCGAATAATAGCATCTGTCATGACGGCAGCCCGTTTGGTCGCTTGTACATCATGCACGCGCACGATGCCGCACCCTTGAGCAATCCCCAGTACGATGGTCGAAAGCGAACCTTCCAGCCGTTCCGCCGGCGGCAAATTCAGCGTCATGCCGATCACGCTTTTGCGCGATGTGCCCAGCAGCACGGGATAGCCCAGCTCCACGATCGGACGCAGACGGTTCAGCAGCTGCAAATTCTGCTCATACGATTTGGCAAAGCCGATACCCGGATCCAAAATAATCCGCTCCTCGCGTACGCCCGCTTCTCTCGCCTGTTTCACATATTGCAGCAGATCGTTCTGCACGTCCGCAAAAAAATCGACATAATTCGTATCCTTTCGATTATGCGTAATGATGAAAGGACAGTCGTAAGCAGCCGCCACTTCCGCCATACGCGGGTCCGCTTGTCCGCCCCATACATCGTTGATGATATGGGCTCCCGCCGCCAACGCTTGCTTGGCGACTTCAGCTTTGTACGTATCAACGGATAGGGGAACATCGATTTCACGCCGAATGGCTTCGATCACGGGAATGACCCGGCGAAGCTCTTCGTCCTCCGTCACCTCTGCCGCCCCCGGGCGTGTAGATTCGCCTCCGATATCGATGATATCCGCGCCGTCCTCCACCATCTGCCGGGCTCTGCGAACGGCGTCCTCCAGCTTCACATAGGATCCTCCGTCCGAGAAGGAATCCGGCGTTATGTTCAATATGCCCATGATGATCGTTCGATCACCGATGGGCAGCTCATGTCCTCTGCAGGATAACACGTTCATCTGCTATTCACTTCTTCCTGTTGGTATCCGTTCGAGCTCAGGTACATGCGGCTAAGCTGACGGGTCAACGGCCCTGTACCGCCGCCTGCGCCAACAGACACCGCTTGCCCCGTTGGTGTGTACAAGGTAGTTACCCCTACAATTTCTTGAATCGAATTGACGAGGAAAATTTCATCGGCCTCCACCAGATCTTCCCAACGGTATAAGCCATCCTGAACCGGAATTTGCTGCTGCTGAGCAATCCGCATGACATGCGCTCGTGTAATACCCGCCAAAATACCGGTCTCGAGCGATGGCGTGTAAAGGGTGCCGTTTTTGATGAAGAACAGATTGCTGACGATGCCTTCGGCAACATATCCGTCCTCAGTCATCATCAACCCCTCTGCGCCTGCTGCCCATGCATATTGCCGGAGCTCTCTCTTGGCCAGAATGTTGTTCATATAGTGGAAAGATTTGAACCGGTACAGCCCCTCCGGCGTATTCCGGGGAAGCTTAAGCAGCTGCAGCGCTTTCCCTTCTTCATCCAGCTTCGCATCCCGCGGAGGCAGCGGCTTGATGTACGCGATTTCCACAGGCTGCTCATAATCACCCGCAGGAAGTCCGAGCATGTCGGTACCTGCGGAAACGGACAAGCGGATATAAGCATCCTGAAGCTCGTTCGCCTCCAGCAAGCTGCCTATGAGTTTGTGTACGTGTATCGGATCAGGCGCATACCGGATCCCAAGCTCGCGACAGCCCTCCGCAAGTCGGTTCAGGTGTTCGGGCAGCAGAAAAGGTTCTCCATTATACGTACGGAAGGTCTCAAAGAGACCTAGTCCGTAAAGAAAACCGTGATCGTAAACCGAGACCACGGCGTGTTGTTCGTCCATAAGTTTGCCATTCAAGCTGATGATCATGAATTAAACTCCTGATTTGGCCGTGCGGCGAAGGAAATTGCGCAGCATCTGGTGGCCATGCTCGGTGATGATCGATTCCGGGTGGAACTGAACGCCCTCAATCGGATATTCCTTGTGCCGAAGCCCCATAATCTCGCCCTCTGCGGTTCGCGCACTAACTTCCAGGCAATCCGGCAGCGTCTCGGCTTTAACAATTAAAGAGTGGTAACGTGTTGCTATGAATGGAGAAGGCAGGCCTTCGAATAACGTTTGGCTGTCATGGAAGATCTCGGATGTTTTGCCATGCATCAAGCGTTCTGCGCGAACGACATCGCCGCCGAAGGCTTGTCCGATAGACTGATGTCCCAAGCAGACGCCGAAAATGGGGATTTTACCCTTGAAATGCTCAATCAGTGATAGACTAATGCCGGCTTCATTCGGCGTGCAAGGTCCCGGTGAAATCAAGATGTGATCCGGCGCTAACGCCTCCACACCCGCCAAATCGATTTCGTCGTTACGGCGAACGATCACTTCTTCCCCGATCTCCCCTAAGTATTGAACGAGGTTGTACGTAAACGAATCATAATTATCAATCACTAAAATCATGCTAAGCTCCCCTTTCGTCAGCCCGGCTCGGGCTTAAGCTCGGCTCATGCTCCGCTCGCTAAATTCGATTGCTTTCCACATCGCTTTGGCTTTGTTGATGGATTCGATATACTCGCGCTCCGGAACGGAATCGATGACGATTCCGGCGCCGGCTTGAATATGTCCCATCCCATCCACAGCCACCAGCGTGCGTATAATAATATTAAATTCCATATTGCCGTTATAGTCAATCCATCCCATGGATCCTGTATAGGGACCGCGGCGGACCGGCTCCAATTCTTCAATGATTTCCATCGTGCGAATTTTCGGGGCTCCCGTGATCGTACCTCCGGGGAACGTTGCTGCAATGGCATCGTAGGCGTCCTTCCCTGTTGCCAGCTCGCCGACAACTTCCGAGACGATATGCATGACATGGGAGTAATACTCGATGACCATGAAGTCCTTCACATAGACGGAACCGTACCTCGAGATGCGGCCAAGGTCATTGCGCTCGAGATCGACGAGCATAACGTGCTCGGCGCGCTCCTTCTCGTTGTCAATGAGCTCGCCGGCCAGGCGCAGGTCATCCTGCTCGTCCTTGCCGCGCGGGCGGGTGCCGGCGATCGGACGCGTCCGCAGGACGCCGTCCTCGAGCTGCACCAGCAGCTCCGGCGAGCCGGAGACGAGGGCGAAGCCCGCGAAGCGCAGCAAGCCCATGTACGGCGATGGATTGACGACGCGCAGCGCCTCGTAGATCTCTTCCGGCGTCGTATTCAGCCGCCGGCTCTGTCTGACCGACAAGTTGACTTGGAACACGTCACCTTGGGCGATATAGGCTTGGATGCGCTGCACCGCCGCCATGTAATCCGCTTTGCCGAAGGCAGGCTGGATGCCCGCGATGTTCTCGACATCGATGTGCAGCTGCTCGCGCGCTATCGATGACGCATCCGTGCCGGACCAATTGCTTGCACGGATCGCGTGCCATCGGGTGAGCATCGCTTCCGCCTTCGCGTGAGCCTCCGTATACTGCGTCCGGAGGTAATCGTCATCCGCCGCTTGATCGCCCTGCAGCGGCATATGGACGATGATGTACAGATTCTTGTCGAGATGGTCCAGCGCCCATATCTGATCGTACATCGCGAAGCTGTAATCCGGTATGGGCAGATCGTCCGCCGCTTGCACCGGCAGCCTCTCGATCGTGCGGATCACATCATAGCTCCAATACCCGACGCATCCGCCAAGAAACTTGGGCGCCCCCTCCACCTTGGGACTCCGGTACGCGGACATCCATTGCTTCACAATCGTCAGCGGTTCGCCCTGCCGAACGGTTGTATCGCGACCCGTTGTGATCTCGGCCTCCAGCCCTTTGCCTTTCACGGTCGAGAATGGCTGTAAGCCGAAGAACGTGTACCGGCCGCCCTTCCCGCTCTCCAGCACGAAGGAATTCGTCGCCGCCCCCTTCCAGGCTTCTTCCCAAGATACGATCCGGTCTTCGGCCAGGCCGAGCTTGATCATGTAAGGCAGCATGGTATACGAGGAGGACCAACTGCGCCACTGCTCGAATGTCGTTAGAATCATGCCCGCCCCTCCTTCCGTTCTTTCCGATGATTAGTTGTCCATTAGTATACTCTAACGACACACAGAAAAAAAGCCCCAGCTCCAGGAGCTGAGGCTTGCTTCGGTTGTCTTATTGCTCTTCGAATTGGTAAAGCGGCGTGGACAGGTAACGCTCACCGTTACTAGGCACAATAGCCACAACGCGCTTGCCGGCACCAAGTTCTTTGGCTACTTTCAACGCTGCGTAAATGGCAGCACCGGAGGAAATTCCGCCCAGGATACCCTCCTCTTTCGCTACGCGGCGTGAAGTCTCGAATGCATCTTCATTCTCGACTTGAATAATTTCGTCATAAATGTTTGTGTTCAGAATACCTGGCACAAAGCCTGCGCCGATACCTTGAATTTTGTGAGGGCCTGGCTTGCCGCCGGAAAGAACCGGGGAAGCGGATGGCTCAACCGCATAGATTTTGATGCCTGGGAAGTTTTCTTTCAGCACGCCGCCAGCCCCTGTGATTGTACCGCCGGTACCGATACCCGCAATGAAAGCATCCAGTTTACCGTCATGGCCTTTGATCGCTTCCACGATTTCTGGGCCTGTTGTTTCGCGGTGAATTTTCACATTCGCTTGGTTCTCGAACTGCTGCGGGATGAAATAGGACGGGTTCTCCGCTTTCAGCTCTTCCGCACGCTTGATCGCACCTTTCATGCCTTCCGCTCCAGGTGTAAGAACGAGCTGTGCGCCATAAGCGCGAAGCAGGTTGCGTCTCTCCAAGGACATCGTTTCCGGCATAACCAGAATCGCTTTATATCCTTTGGCAGCTGCAACAAGCGCAATACCGATACCTGTATTACCGCTAGTAGGCTCAACAATGGTATCGCCCGGCTTCAAGATGCCTTCTTTCTCCGCTACCTCAATCATGGAGATTGCAATACGATCCTTAACGCTGGCACCCGGGTTCTGGTACTCCAGCTTCACATAAACTTCAGCGCTTCCTTCCGGAACCACACGATTCAAACGAACAAGCGGTGTATCTCCAATCAAATCCGTAACGCTCTGAACTAATCTTGCCATTGCTAGGTCCCCCTCCAGATTGAGTAAAGAATGATTTCCGAGTTAATTAGTAGGTATTATTACTTATCTTATCAACGCGCCCACTGGTTGTCAACCCCATTTTCAGGGGGTCACTTGAATGACGGGTCTACAATGGCCACTTGCCACTTCGTCCGGAGTTGGGAGACGTAGTCCTTCAGCGGCGGCGCTTCCTGAAGCGCGAGCTCCCTGCGCACATTCTCGCGGATGAAAGCTTTGTCCGGATTCACCTTCTCCCGCTTATTCCGCAGCTTCACAATAGCGAAGCCTTGAGCGACAGGCACAGGCTTGCTGACCTCCCCTGCCTTCAGCAGCTTAGCCGCCTCGAGAACGGGAGCCGCTACGAACGGATCGTCCCCTTCAATCCAGCCTAGCTCACCGCCTGAATTATTGGTTGCATCGTCCAAAGACCGGTCTCTGGCCAATATCTCGAACCGTTCGCCCTTCGCCAGCTCCGCCAGAACCTTGTTCGCCTGATCCTTGGTGCTGACGATAATCTGCTGGATGTCATACTCGATCTCCTGCTTAAATTCATCCTGATGCGTCTTGATGTAATCATCAACCTGCGCATCCGTAATTACAATATGGATGGTGGCCAGCTTCTCCAAGAGCAGCTTATTCATCACATCTTCTTTGATTTCTTGCTGAGATAGCCCCAACTGATTCTGCATGGATGCATAAAATTGCTCTTCGCTCTCATAGCCCTGCTGCATCCGCTTCAGCTCACGGTTTATCTCCGCTTCTCCAACCGACGTTCCCGTTTCGTCGCCCTCCAGACGGATCACTTCACGATCCAACAGTTGACCTAACAGTTCTGCGCCATAGTGACTTTCCAGCGCCGCTTGAAGTTCCTGCCTCGTGATCTCACGACTTCCGACTTTGGCGATGACCTGCCCGTCGCTCTTCTCGCCTTGCTGCCCAGGACTTGCCTGGGGACTTGGTTCTGGTGGGTTCATGGAACGGATGATCAGCAAGGATGCGAGCACGAGACAACATACGGCCATCACGATGATGGCTCCCCACAACCGCTTTACGTTCTGCATCCTGACTCCCTCTTACTTTCACTTAATGCAGCTGAACTATTGGTTGATCATCTGCTTCAGCTCTTCCTCATTGAAGCGGTACTTTTCATTACAGAAATGACAAACGACCTCCGCAAAGCCCTCGTCATCCAAAATTTCTTGAAGTTCATCTTTGCCCAAAGAAATTAACGTAGCCTCAATTCTCTTCCGGTCACATTTGCATCGGAACCTCACATCCATCTGGTCCAGCTTCTGGAAGGAAGGCAGAACCGTTAGGAGAATTTCCTCTAGGGACAGCCCACCGCCGAGCATCGTCGTAAAGGATGGGATGCGCGAAAGCATCTCCTCGATCTCGCCAATCTCTTCATCCGTTAAGCCAGGAAGCAGTTGGATAACGAAGCCGCCGGCCGCTTGAATCGAGTGGTCGACATTCACCAATACGCCGAGCGCTACCGCCGATGGCGTCTGCTCCGATTTCGCGAAGTAGAAGGTGAAGTCTTCGGCCAATTCTCCGGAAACAATCGGAATACTGCCTCTATAAGGCTCTTTGAGTCCAAGGTCCTTGGTTATGTAAAGAAAACCTTCCGTTCCTACGGCAGCAGCAACGTCCAGTTTGCCGTTCTCCTTGAGCGGCGGGTCAACGAACGGATTATCTACGTATCCCCGCACCTCGCCTTTGGCATTGGCGTCTACAACGATTTGACCGATGGGGCCACCGCCTTTGACTTGAACGATCAGGTGCTCTTCGCCTTTGAGCATCGCACCCAGCAGCAGACCTGCTGCGGCCGTTCTTCCCAGAGCGGCTGTCGCCGTCGGCGTCGTTTGGTGTCTTCGGCTAAGTTCGTCCGTGAGTTCCGTCGTTTGCACCGCAAATGCGCGGACTCTCCCCTGCAGGGCTGTTCCCCGAATCAAATAATCGCTCATGTTACGTCCTTTCTTGAAAAAGCCTAAGCATTTTTCTCATAAATCATTTGCAGTCCTTGTAAGGTCAACAAGGGGTTCACGATTTGAATCGTCCGGGATTCGCTGGAGATGAGCTCCGCAAGCCCGCCTGTCGCTATGACTGTAGGATTGACATTATATTCCTGCTTTACACGTTCAACAATTCCATCGACTTGCCCAACATATCCGAAGATGATCCCGGCCTGCATCGCAGCTACCGTATTCCTGCCCACTACGCTCTTCGGCTTGACCAGCTCGATACGCGGCAGCTTCGCCGCCCTCTGATACAGCGCTTCGGTCGAGATCCCGATGCCCGGTGCAATCGCGCAGCCGACCAGCTGCCCGGAAGGATCGATGTAATCGTACGTCGTCGCCGTTCCGAAATCTACGATGATGCTGGGAGCACCGTAAAGCTCCAGTGCCGCCACCGCGTTCACAATACGGTCGGCTCCGACCTCTTTGGGATTATCCACGCGCACGTTAAGTCCTGTCTTGATCCCCGGACCCACAATGAACGGCGTCTTCTTCAAATAATGCAGACAGAGGTTTTCCATGGTGCTCACGAGCGGAGGAACGACAGAGGAAATGATAACCCCTTCGACTTCGCCGAAATGAATTCCCGAATGTTGAAACAGGCTGTGCAGCTGCATTCCGTACTCATCAACGGTCGCCGAACGGTTCGTGCTAACCCGCCAGTGGTGCAGCAGCGTACGCTCCCGATAGAGACCAAGCACAATATTGGTATTCCCTACGTCAATAACAAGAATCATAACGCCGTCCCCTTCCGTTCGTTAAGATCCAATGAAATGTCCAGCGCTGCTACCGAGTAGGTCAGCCGTCCAACGGAAATCACATCAACGCCGGATTCCGCCATCGCCTTGATGGTTTGCGTCGTCACCGAGCCCGAGCCCTCTACTACAATATGCGGTGCTTTGTTTTTAATAATAGCTACGGCTTCTTTCATCTTGGCGGGTACCATATTGTCCAGCATGATGATATCTGCACCGGCCGATAACGCTTCTTGCAGCTGGTCGAAATCTTCAACCTCAACCTCAATCTTCATCGTGTGGGGGATTTGGCTTCTGGCCGCTTGCACGGCTTGCGTAATCCCGCCCGAGCCTTTGATGTGGTTATCCTTGATCATGACCGCATCATACAGGCCGAAACGGTGATTGTGTCCGCCGCCCACACGAACCGCATACTTCTCTAGCAGCCTGTGGCCAGGCGTCGTTTTGCGCGTATCGACCAACCTCGTCGGCAGCCCCTCGAGCGCGTTCACGAACTCCCTGGTTCGCGTCGCGATTCCCGACATTCGCTGCATCAGATTCAGGCTTAACCGCTCGCCCAGCAAAATACTCCGGGTGCTGCCCTCCACTTCCGCTAGTATGGTCCCTTTAACTACAGACGATCCTTCGGCGACTTTAGTTTCATAACGAAGAGACGGATCTACGACAGCGAACACTTCACGGGCAATCGGCAGTCCGCAAATAATTCCGTCTTCTTTGACGTGGATAATCCCTTTGGACGCGTGGTCCAAAGGGATCGTTGTCAGAGTCGTGACATCACCTGTGCCAATATCTTCTTCTAACCAAAGGCGTATATGTTTACGAATGAGTTCCATATTTATATCCAGCATGTTATATCCACTCCTCAATGCTATCTTCCCCGCGCTTGAAAACAATATGCTTCTTCCACACTTCGTCATTGCGTTCCGGGAAGTCTTCCCGGTAGTGGCCGCCGCGGCTCTCTTCCCGGGCAATGGCCGCTGTTGTCGTCAGCAGAGCGCAGCTCAGCAAATTCGCAAACTCATACTCTTCCCGTTTCGTCATCAGCGAATCGAAGATCGATAGCTGTCTCGAGAGCTCCTCATACCCTTTCTCGAGTCCTTTGGCCGAACGCCTCAGGCCCGCGCAGCGAAGCATCACCTTCTGCAGCTTCAGCTTCTTCTCGACGACGGCCTGATTCGGAATTTCCGTTCTCGGGGCGGCAGCTTCCGCACGTATTTGAATGTCGCTATTCAGAGGCGGCAGCTCCTGAATGCGCTCAATGATTCTTCTTCCGAATACGATGGCCTCGGATAAGGAGTTGCTCGCCAACCGGTTGGCTCCGTGCACGCCGGTAGACGACACTTCTCCGCAAGCGAACAGCCGGCGAACAAGCGTTTCCCCGTGCAGATCCGTCTTCACGCCGCCCATCATATAATGCGCTGCCGGAGCGACGGGAATCCAGTCGGTGCTCATATCCAAGCCATAATTCAGGCAGTATTCGTAAATGGTAGGGAAACGGTGCTTAATCAATTCTTCGGATTCATGCGTAATATCCAAATAGACGAAGGTAGATTTGCAATTCTCAATCTCATCTACGATGGCACGGGCGACAACATCCCTTGGAGCCAGCTCCAGCTGGGGATGGTAGCGGTCCATGAAGCGCTCGCCTTTGACATTCCGCAGATAAGCCCCCTCGCCTCGCACCGCTTCCGAGATAAGAAAGCGCGGTGCACCGGGGTAGCACAGCGCTGTCGGATGGAATTGCACGAATTCCATATCTTGAATTTGCGCGCCGGCCCGATAAGCGATCGCGATGCCGTCGCCGGTCGCAATATCCGGGTTGGTCGTGTAGCGAAATAGCTGGCCGGTACCGCCTGAACAGAGGATCGTGGCGTTGCCGCGAACGAACACGCGTTGTCCGTTCGGTTTCTGCACAAGGGCACCGTAGCATTCGCCGTCCTGCGTAATCAGATCGATGACGAAATGATCGTCCCAGATCTCGATGTTCGGGTCCTGCTTCGTGCGCTCCGACAAGGCTCTTACGATCTCGGCGCCCGTCGCGTCGCCTTGCGCATGCAGGATACGGCGCTGGCTGTGCGCCCCTTCCTTGGTCAGAGCGAATTCCCCGTTCTCCAGATCGAATTTGGTTCCCATGCGAATGAGGTCCTGAACGCCATTCGGACCCTCGTGAACAAGAACGTCGACCGCCTCTGGCGAACAGAGCCCCGCTCCCGCAATCAACGTGTCCTGCATATGATATTCCGGTGAATCTTCATCCGAGATAACGGCTGCTATACCGCCCTGCGCATAGCGGGTATTGCTGTCCAAGAGCGACTTCTTCGTAATCATCAATACTTTCTTCGTCTCACTGGCGCGCAGCGCCGTGAATAAACCGGCAATGCCGGCACCTATGACGATGACATCGGTATGTACATGAGGAATGGAATCTAAATCTATGTCTATGAGATATCTAGGAATCATGCCGCCCACCCGTTCTTTACCATTATTTCTCGCAAGGGAAGGATAGAATCCTAGACGGACTGAGAGATTCCTTCCTTCTCCATGCGAGGGTAGCTTCATCTAATAAGATCAACACGCTGCTTTCCTATCAATTTCAATCCAACAAGAGAGTAGCGCATGCTACTTTACTTGTAACATGCGCTCTAATGACAATCTTGCTCTATCGGCTACATCTTCCGGTACATAAATTTCCGGCTGCATGGTCTCCAGACATTTCACAATTTTCTTCAGGTTATTCACTTTCATATTCGGGCAAACCAAGTATTTCGTAGCAAAATGGAACTGTTTGTCCGGGCTGTCCAGACGCAGTTGATACCCTGTTCCGTCTTCCGTACCGACAATAAATTCCTTGCAATCGGACTCTTTGCAATATTTGATAATCGCCGTCGTGCTGCCTACGAAGTCGCCGAGCTTCACCACTTCCGGACGGCATTCCGGATGAACGACGAATTGAGCGTTCGGATACTGCGCTTTCATTTCTTCTACGTCCTTGACAGTCAGCATATCATGGGTGTTGCAGTAGCCTTCCCAGATGATGACCTTCTTGCTTGTGAATTTTGATACATAGTCGCCCAAATTTTTATCCGGTACCCAGATGATCTCATCCGAGTCGACGGAATTGATGACGTTTATGGCATTTGCCGATGTACAGCAAATATCTGTTTCTGACTTTACGTCGGCCGATGTATTAATGTAAGCAACGACCTTGGCATTCGGATGCTGTCTCTTCAAAGCCCGCAGTCCTTCGACATTGACCATATCGGCCATTGGGCAGCCTGCGCGTTCATCCGGTATAATAACCGTTTTGTTCGGCGCTAAAATCTTGGCGCTTTCCCCCATGAAATGAACCCCGCAGAATACAATCACATCTGCATCGGTCTGTGCCGCCTTCTGCGCTAGCAGGAAGGAATCCCCCCGGAAATCGGCAACCTCTTGTACTTCATCACGCTGATAATAATGAGCAAGAATAATAGCATTCCGTTCTTTCTTCAGTTGAAGCAACCGTTCTTTCAACTGACGGTTCTGCTCCGCTTTGCGCTCTAGTGCTAAAGCTTCCATGGATGCTTCCTCCCCTGTCTGGGACGTAAATGTATTTCATAACTAACTGAACGTAGTATGATCTAAACGTCATGAAATTAGAGATTTACAACTAATTTACACATTCCCGCATCCCCTGTCAATGCGTAAAAAAGCCGAAATAAGCAGAAAAATCCGGGTACACCAAACGTGTACCCGGATTTGCGTCATGCCATTGCTTGTTACTCTTCGGATTGACCCGAATTCGAATCCTTCTCTTTATCGAACCCGAATTTATTGCTATCGTTAGCTTGGCTTTGCGGCTGAATGTTCACTTTGACATCTTCATCGTCGCCTGCATTCAACTTGCCTTTCTCCAAGAGCTCGATAATTTCATCTTTATCCAGCGTTTCCTTCTCCAGCAGCGTCTTCGCTACGAGGTGCATTTGATCCGTGTGCTCAGTTAGAATCGCGCGAGCGCGGTCGTAGCACGTACGAATAAATTGCTGCATCTCTTGGTCAATCTCGTAGGCAATCGCATCACTGTAGTTCTGTTCATGGCCGATATCGCGGCCCAAGAACACTTGGCCTTGGGAGCTGCCGAATTGCATAGGTCCAAGCTTATCGCTCATCCCATATTCCATAATCATGCGGCGAACGATGCCCGTCGCTTTCTGGAAGTCGCTGTAAGCCCCTGTACCGATCTCGCCGATGAAAAGCTCTTCGGCAACACGGCCGCCAAGGAGGCCCGTCACTTTATCCAGCAGCTCGTTCTTCGTCTGCATCATGCGGTCTTCGCCTTCTTTGGGCAGCATCATCACGTATCCGCCAGCGCGTCCGCGCGGCACGATCGTTACTTTGTGCACCATATCTGCGTTCTCCGCATAGTAGCCGATGATTGCGTGTCCGGCCTCGTGATAAGCAACGATGCGTTTCTCGGCTTCGCTGATGATCCGGCTCTTCTTCTGCGTACCGACGATAATCCGGTCGAATGCTTCCTCGATCTCCGCCATGGAAATATCTTTACGGTTGCGACGTGCGGCAATCAAAGCCGCCTCGTTCAATAAATTCTCCAGATCAGCGCCCGTGAATCCGGTTGTGTAACGGGACAAGGAGTCCAGCTTCACGTCCTTGGCGAGCGGCTTGTTGCGGGCATGTACTTTCAGTACAGCCTCGCGTCCTTTGATATCCGGACGGTCAACCGTGATTTGACGGTCGAAACGGCCTGGACGCAATAACGCAGGGTCAAGAATGTCAGGGCGGTTCGTCGCCGCAACGATGATGATGCCCTCATTCGCGCCAAACCCGTCCATCTCTACGAGCAATTGGTTGAGCGTTTGCTCGCGCTCGTCATGTCCGCCGCCTAAGCCGGCGCCGCGCTGACGACCAACGGCATCGATCTCATCGATAAAGATAATACAAGGCGAATTCTTCTTCGCGTTCTCGAACAAGTCACGCACACGGGATGCGCCGACACCGACGAACATCTCCACGAAGTCGGAACCGGAGATACTGAAGAACGGTACGCCCGCTTCACCGGCAACCGCCCGTGCAAGCAATGTTTTACCTGTTCCCGGAGGCCCGTTGAGCAGAACCCCCTTCGGAATTCTGGCGCCGACCGCGGCGAATTTCCGAGGATCCTTCAGGAATTCAACAACCTCAACCAGCTCTTGCTTCTCTTCATCTGCGCCTGCCACGTCTTCGAAGGTGACACGCTTCTTCTCCTCATTATATAAGCGGGCACGGCTCTTGCCGAAGTTCATCACTTTGCCCCCGCCACCCTGCGCTTGATTCAACAAGAAGAAGAACAAGATGAAGATAATGACAAATGGAATAATCGATGTAAGAAAGGAAATCCAGACGCTATCCCGCTCCATCGTCTCGTAGGTTTCCGTCGGAACGCCATTCGCTTCAATCAATTGAACGACCAAAGGCTCATATGGAGCATGGGTTTCGAAGCTTTTCTTATCCACACCATTAGGAGGGTTAATGTACTTACCCTTAATCAAATACGTGTATCCATCGAACTTCAGGGTTACGGATTCCACGTTTTTGTTAACGACCGCTTGGCGGAATTTATCGTAAGTAATTAATTCCTTTTGTTCGTTTTGGGTACTGATGAAATGGACGATACCTACTGTTACCAAAAATATAAGCAAATAAAAACCGGTATTCCGGATAATTCGATTCATCCCAAGCCTCCTCTCGAACGGCACACTTTTATTATTTTACCATATCCCGGTAAAGCACTACAAATTAACCGCATGGATGAGCCGGTGATATGACATTACGTCGTGTAGATCTCTGGTTTCAATATGCCGATAAATGGAAGGTTGCGGTATTTCTCTGCATAATCCAGACCATATCCGACAACGAACTCATCGGGAAGCTCATACCCTGCGTAATCAGGTTCGAGCTCAACGGTTCTGCGTGCCGGTTTATTAAACAGCGCCACGACCGAGATCGTTTTGGCATTGCGTCGCTCTAGCACATCTATCAGATAACTCAGCGTCAATCCGCTATCGATAATGTCCTCCACGATAAGAATGTGCCGTCCTTCTACAGGTACATCAAGATCTTTGATAATCTTGACGACACCGGATGACTTCGTGGATTGTCCGTAGCTCGATACAGCCATGAAATCGATTTCCAATGGTACGCGGATTTGCTTCACGAGGTCTGCCATGAAAATGAAAGCTCCCTTAAGCACGCAAATAACCAATGGATTCTTGCCTTCGTAATCGTTGGAGAGTTTCTCTCCCAATTCTTTAATTTTCCCTTGAATCTGTTCTTCGCTGTAAAGAACCTCTTGAATGTCGCTGTACAAGGATGAACCCCCTAGATTATATTATGAATCCTTATAAATTTACATTCTAGAAGAACGAAATTTACGCATGTTACTTCAGCACGAGCTTCATATGAAGCACACGTTCTGTGTCGGTTCCGACCAGAGCATGCTTGGACCTACGAAAGCCGGCAATCCAGAGGATTTGCCCGGAAGCATCGACCAGTAACGGGATGACATCACGCCGGCTTAACGGCATTTTGGCATCAATGAACATATCTTTTACCTTTTTGGACCCGTTTAAACCATGTGGTTCCAATCGGTCTCCCGACCTGCGGCTCCTTATCGTAAGAGGCCACCGGAGTTGACCGAGATCCAAATAGATGTCCGTTGCTAACGGAACAATGGAAGAGGCATCTACCGAATTGGCAGGCATCCTGGCGCATAGCAGCTTGGCCCCGGCTTCCGGAAGGTCCAGCTCATCCGTGTCCGCCCCCAGCTCATAAGCATAGGGCTTCGGGACAGGCTCAGATGTCTGAAACAGAATGGCTTCATATTCTCTCACAATATAAAGCGCATCATCGACCTGAAGTACTTGATTCGAAACCTGGTCCTGCGACATCAACTCACGGATACTTTCAATCCTGATAAAGTCCAGCCGGTCCATTCCCAAACAAAGACAGTTTAATATTAATTTAATCAAACGCCTTTGTAAAGCAACGTGCAGTCCGGTGAAATCACTTCGCGTCAAGCGGCAGCCCGCCCCCTGAAAAGTCACTATCCGGCGCAGTACCCGTTCGGTTTCTACTGCCAGATAATCGTCCTCAGCGCGCATCATCTCCGTCAAACGGTTCAGCGATTCCGGAAGCTGTTCATTATACTGCTTCAGCATCGGCATCACATCAAGCCGAATTTGATTACGAAAGTACTTCCGCAGCTCATTGCTGCTGTCTTTACAATAAGTAATTTGGTGCTGAGCGCAATAATTCACAATATCTGATTTGTATATACGTAGAAAAGGCCGGATCAGTTCCACTTTTTTTTCGCGCCTGCGTTCCGGCATTCCCACAAGCCCCGACGGGCCGGTTCCCCGCACAATTCGCATCATCACCGTCTCGGCCTGATCATCCGCATGATGGGCGAAGGCAATCCGCTCCGCCTTGTAGGCATCCGCCACCTGATGCAGGAATTCGTACCGTTTCTCGCGGGCCGCGGCCTGCCCGTTCAGCGATGTCGCCTCTATATAAGCAGGCACATCAATAACGCCGATTTCACAAGACAGCCCCAGCCGCTCCGCCAAGCGGGCGACGAAGGCGGCCTCGGCATCCGATTCCGCTCCGCGGAATTGATGATTCACATGCGCCACAACCAGCTTCCAGTCGAACTCCTTGGCAAGCGCAAAAAGGACATGAAGCAGCGCCACGGAATCAGGCCCCCCTGATACCGCAACAACCACAACATCTCCCGAAACCGCGAGCTTCTCTTCGATGATTCGCTGCCGCACGCTGGCGGCAAGATCGATGTTCATTGTGTAATCCTTTCCCACTTACGCTTTCCTTATCCATTAACTCAACCAATATACATAAACGGTAGCCCCGAAAATAAAAATGGAAGCGGCGAAACAAATTTTGAGCCACGGCATGCTCAGCGCAGGCTGCGCCAGCTTCTTGCCTGACATGAGCTTTTTCCAGAAATGATAAGCTTCCTCCGAAGTGCGGAATTCCCCCCGCAGCGCTTTGTGCAGAAACGGGGCAAGCTGCGCGGCGACCGGATTCTCGCGCATGATGGCCGCCATTTGATCCAGGTCCCTGTTCTGCGGAAGCATTTTGATATAAGAGGCAAAACGTTTGCGCTGATCGAGCGATTTCAAAAGTAAAATGGCAAATGAAAAAATATCGTAGCTTTCTTCCGCTACCCGCTCCCCCATATTCCAGAAGCCGCGATCGTATACTTCGGTCAATTGCTTAATCGCTCTGCCCTTCGGCGTCACACCGCCGAAATCGATGAGGTCGACATTCCCATAATTGGATACGATCATATTCTCAATCTTCAAATCTCCGAACACGTAACCGCTCTTATGAATCTCGGTCAGCTTGCGGAGCAGATTCGCGCCGATGACATAAATCCAATCCTGGCCGCGCTTCGCAATGAATTGCGATACCGTCATTCCCTCGATATACCGCATGACATAGAACGATATATCCTTCCCGCTGAACGACATGTCGTCGGTATCAATCAGAAAATTTTTGAATGAAGTGTCTGTGAGCGATATGGCAAGCAGCGAGTTGATCTCCGATTGATGGTCGACCGTTTCGTGTCCTGCTTTCAATGCGTACCTCGCTGTTCCTCTTCGTACGAGAACCACGACGCCGTTCGACCCAGCACCTAACAGACGTTCGACCACATAGGTGCGGCCGTTCCATTTGCCTCGGATTTCTGAGCCTGGGCGAAAGGCTTCCTCATACCACGTAGTCACTCAGCATCCCATCCCCGGTCGTTGGTGAGAAAGGCTTCTCCGCCACGTACTGCAAGGTTTGCAGGAGCGCCGGACCTGTCGGAGTCGTACCCTTCATGTTTATTTTATAGAACATCTTGTCCAAATTTGCAAGCTGATTCGTCCAACCGTGGTCCATCTCGAGTTCCTGATCTCTCGTTTTCGTCGAAGGGAAATGGAACACAGCCAGCTCACTCTTGCCGGTGCGGGCTCTGAGACTCAGCAGCAGATCGTGGATCGCTTCCCTTACAGCTGCGAGCTTAGGCTTCATACTAGCACTAGCATCTATTAAAAGCGCAACGCGCAGCGCAGAGGTTTCACTCATCGAGTCAATGACCTGAACCACTTCGGCCCGCTTCTCCGGCGGAAGCTGTTCCAGCTGGTTGATGCCCAGAATGCTTTGCAGCTCCTTGCCTACGGCATGCTGGATGGTTGTGCTTACCGTCTTGCGCGTCATCATCTGAACCGTTTGGGACAGCTGCACGGAATTCACAATCCGGCTCATCCCGCCCCCTGCGGCTGCAATCTCACGAATCTCCTCAGAGCCTAGTACGCCAAGCTCTCCCTGGTCGACGACGCCGATGACGTTCACTGTAACCCCCTCAGCGTGCGCCTCTGCAGCCGCGATAACCGGACTAACGCCGACGTTCGAGCATCCATCTGTAATCAGCAAAATCTGTTTCATCATGACAATTGCCTCCCTAGTGGAACAAAAGATTGATCTCTCTAGCAGTTCTTCTCCTAGTTTTTCCATTTTCGAGAGGCTCTAATCATAGGAAGCGGACAAAAAAGCCCTAACAGCAAATGAGCTGTTAAGGCTTAGGGTCAATTTCAATTTCTACGCCATCTTCTTCTTAAAATGAAGCCCAGAACAATAAGCGCCAGTCCGGCGATTTTCACCGCAGTATGACTGGATTCGCCCGTCACCGGAAGCGTCTCCGGCTGGTTGCCTGGAGAATGATCCACCGCCGGAGGGTTCGGATCCGTCGGGTTAGGGCTGACGGAAGGAACCGGTCCGGTCGATGGCGATGGTGTCAGCCCCGGACTCGGACTTGGGCTTGGGCTCGGTTTCGCGCTTGTGCCTGGACTCGGGCTCGGTGAGGCGGAAGGAGCAGGTGTCCCGCTCGGCACCGGCGTTACCGAAGCGCTTGGCGTCGGGTCCGGACCATCATCCGAGGTGTCAGACCCCGGCGGCTCGGTTGGCCTTGGCGTATTGGTCGGTCCTGGCGTATTGGTCGGCTCCGGCGGCTCGGTAGACTTGGTATTGGTGACGGTTATCGTTACATTCTCACCGGAACCAAGGGCAACCGGATACTCCCTGGTATTGAGCTCATACCCGGCAGGCGCCGTGCTTTCCTTCACGATATAGTCACCCTTCAACAGGCCGGCGAATTGGGCGATCCCGCTTGCATTCGTGGCCATGGTGCCCACCTTGTCGCGCGTCTGGCCGGCCTTCCGGTACAAGTCAAACGTAGCTCCGCTAAGCAGTACCGTGTTATTCGACGCATCCACCTTCTTCACGGAAAGCGAGCCCCTCACTCCGCTGCCGGTACCGGAGCCGCTGGAAACGCCGACAATAATGTCCTCAACCGTCTCCTTGGTTACCGTCGTTGTATTGTTGCCGGTCAAGCTGACTTGATTGGATACGGTGTCTTTATCATTGGCAGCGATGAGCGATTGGTACTCCAAGATATAGGCGGAATGAATGGGATTTACGAACTGCAGGCGGAAGGTTTGCTTGCCTTTGGCCGTGGTATCGACAACTAGCGCATAGTCGACCCCCTTCGTTAATTCCGCCCCTTTGGTAATATCCCCATTTATAGCAACCGTCGTTTTATACAAATGGAACGTATCGAGCAGCAAGACCTGATTCTCCGTCGGCGTATCGATGATGGCGGCGTCGTTCAGAGTGGACTGCCCTTGGTTGATCGTAACGGTCCAGTTAATCTTATCGCCGCTCTGCAGCCCTTTCTTGGTCACGTACTCGCCCCCGTGCGGGATCGGAACCGTTCCGGTCAGATCATTCGATACAGGTAAGTTTCCATCGAACAGCTTCGCCGTATTTTTCACGGAGCCGTTAATTAACTGTCCGTCCAGACTTGTTTTGAAGACGATGGAATACGGCCCGGCAATCGCTTGCTTAAATGTCACTATAAGCTTATTGGACGCATCCACCTGATACTCATAAGCGGCAGGGTCGATAGCTGTGCCTACGGACTGATTGCCGTTCGCGGCGATAACCATGTTGTGAACGGCAAGCGAGCCTTCGACGAGCTTCTGGTTGGACTCCAGCAGATCTTCCACGATGGCCTGTTGGATCGGTTTACTATTGTAGTTCACACCGACGATCCAGGTAAGCTGTTTGGTCACCGGGTTGTAAGCGCCGTTCTTGAACCCGTTGTTCTTGACTTCATTCCTTGGATTGAAAATATCCGTCACTGTCTTGCTTTGTTCTTCCTCCGCACGATCCAACCAGGCGATTTGGGCCGAATTCAGGAAGTCGGTTCTGCTGCCTGCAGGTTGAATCCAATCCAAATTAAACGATGTTTTGTAATTGATGGTCACCGGTCCGGTTAGCAGATGATTGAACCTGACGAGGAAGCCATCCTCAGGAGCTACCGTACTGTCTAATGTATATTCAGACGGGTCTAGTGTCCCTGTGCCTTGTTTAATGACGAAGGTTTCGGGAAGCAGACGCATGCCCTTATACGGGAACGTATCCGTTACAATCACGTGGCTCATTTGCTGGCTGTCCCCGTTGATCGCAATATTCCATTCAACGATCTTGGTATTATAATCGACATGCCCGTCGCTTTTGACAATCGCCACCTGCGTGATGGGCCTTACAGCCGTGTCACTGCTTCCGCCGCCCGACGTCACGGTGTTGGTGACGGAACCATTGTCCAGAACGGGATTGCTCGACTTAGTCTTATATACTATTTTGTACGCCTGCGAAATATCATGAAGGAACTGCAGCTTGAATCCTTTTTTGCCCGCAGCCGTTTGCGGAGTTACCGTATACTCTGCGTCTGACAGCGGGCTGCCCAGCACCTCGCTGCCGGAAGCAGACAATGTAACGGGATAGACTTGCATGGAGCCTGCAACGAGTTCCTGGGATTCATTGAACAGGTCCGACAGCCAAGCGGCCGACTGTGCGATGTTGGCTTCGTTATAATTGTATTTGATTGCCCAACCTATGGTCTGGGTTCCTGTTGTATAGTCAGTTGTGATTTTATCAAGCTCGCTGCCATGCTGGACGGCAACTGTTGCAGTTGCTTG
This sequence comes from Bacillus sp. 3255, assembly GCF_031456485.1. Lineage (NCBI taxonomy): Bacteria > Bacillati > Bacillota > Bacilli > Caryophanales > Bacillaceae > Bacillus > Bacillus sp. 3255. The sequence goes on along the minus strand of NZ_JAVDUS010000032.1, from coordinate 41,694 downwards.
AACCGGCGCCTTGTTGCTTCCGGCCAGAGTAGCGGTATTCACAAACGACGTTTTGGAAGTATCCGTAATGGGAGTCGCAAATTGAATCCGGTAGGCAGTCGTTATCGGATTATCCGCGAATCGTACCGAAAGTCCCCCTCCAGCCGTATTGATCGTATATTGGCTGCTGTCGAGCAGCGTACCCAGCGTCGTCGTGCCATCCAACTGCACATCCAGTTGATAAACGGCAACGGTGACCGGGGCGGCCAACCCGTCAGGGAGAGGATCCGTAACGATCGCCTGCTGAATGACGTCTAGCGATTTATTGACGTCGACGGTCCAATCGATTCGCTTCGTATTAAAGCCCTCGGCCGTTCCGGATTTGCTAATGGTAGAAGGAACATCCGGCCTGAAGACGATCGTAAACACCTGTTCTCCGGATTGAACCGGAATTTTGATAATCTGCGTCGTGCTGCCTTTTATTTGGCTTTTGTTGAATTGGGTATTGAAAGTAAGGGTACCTCTCACATTATCATGGTTCTCAATAAAATTATTAAATGTAATGGTAACTTTGCGGCTATCCTTATCAACCTGAAAGGTTCCAACCTGATCGTCACCGGCGCTCAATATACCGCTCACGCTATTGTACAACAGAAATTGCTCCGGCAGAGTAAACAGATAGGTGTCGCCTGAGCGGTAACTATGACCGTCCGGCAAAGACCAGGTGTAGTCCAGCCTCACTCTGGCGCCTTGTTCATATACGTTCCCGGTCACGACTTGTCCCGAACTATCGTAGACAGCCATGGTTACGCTGTCCAAGATATTATCGGAGATTGCGGTAGCGCTGGCTTTGGTCGAGAGACCAACTGCATACAGGCACTGCATGAAGACTAACAGAATAACTAGCAAAACTTTCATTTCCTTCTTCAACATGTTCATAATTCCCTCCGTTCCTATTGAGTGTGTGAATCTGAAATAAACAAATATCTTTATAGTCTATGAAACAAAATGTATCAAAATAACCGAAAATATACAATACAAATTGTATCATTTTTAATAATGACAGATACATTTTGTATTGTATACGGCGTAACAGGACCCCTAGGGTCCCTATTTCTCATTAGTCCGATGATTCTACAATCTTCCCTTTAATTATTAATCGATGCGTCGGATTATCCATCGGATGGCAGGTAATTAGCGTAATCTCCTTGTCTGTGCCATTTCCTTTCAGGACTGAAATGTCCGTGGGCAGGACATATTGCTTCTCATCCACGATGTATACAAACTGTTTGCTGCCGGTCTCTACTTCGATGACGTCTCCCGCTTCGACCTCATCCAACCTATTGAAGTTTTTCCCGTACGTCAAATTTCGATGGCCGGCAATCGCATAGTTGCCAACCTCGCCCGGTTTCCCCGTATTGGCTATACTCGCGACGGAAACTTTCAAATTCTTGACGGTTGCATCCGTCAGTATCGGTAGTTTCAAATTAATTTTCTCGATCTTCAGCACGCCCTCAACGTTCTTGGGCATTGGTGTCGGCTTCGCTGCAGCTTGCATGACCACAGGCTTAACCGGCTTATCGCTAGGCAAAGCTGCCTGCGGACTTGGCACAACAGCGTCCGCTGAATTCACCGCCTCTGCGGCGTGGGCTGCCTCAGCAGTCTCTACGTTCTCTATCGTTGGATCTGTGCCTGCAGGTAATACCGTCTCACGCTCCTCATCCGAAATCTGATCCATGATTTGCAAACTTTCCTGCCACTGGTTCATAATCTTCTGCTGCTGATAACTCTCATACCGATCATTCAGGGTCGGATATAGAAAAATCAAGGCACCAAGAACGATGCATATGAGGGAAAGCATTTTCCTGAACATGCCGTACCGCCTTTCTTCACCTTCTCATCTTCAAGTTCACAGCGAAAGCCGCAACAGCAAATGAGCTGTTACGGCTTCACTTTCCTGGCTAGCTGACGGTCTTCGGACGCTCCATCCGCGTAATTCCCGGCCAGCGGAACGTAGCCCACTCGGGCTGCCGTTTCTCAACGCGCGCGACGAGCACCGTCATATCGTCTTGAATTTCGCCATGATGATGGCGGAAAATACGCTCCAACAAGCAGTCCGCGAACTCCTGCGGCAGGGTCGTGTCGATTTCGTGGATCATCCGCTTCATCCACATCTCCTTATTCACGGCATGCCCTGGCGCATCATAAATGCCGTCGGTCATCATGACGAGGATATCGCCTGGTTGAAGGGCAATCGAAACCAGATCCACATCGATCTCGTTCAAGATGCCTACCGGCAAATTGTTGGCGGAGATCGGGATCACCTCATTTCCGCGTTTAATAAAGCTCGGGGTCGAGCCGATTTTCATGAACGTGGTATTGGCGTTGTACATATCGATCAAAGCCATATCCACCGTTGCGTACATTTCATCGGAGGAGCGCAGCATCAAAACCGAATTCAGCGACTTGATCGCGAGCTTCTCGTCCATACCCGACTGCAGCAGCTGCTGCAGAATGTTCAGGGCGGTCTGGCTCTCAGCCCGCGCCCGCTCGCCATTGCCCATGCCGTCGCTCAGCGCAACGGCGTACTTGCCATTGCCCAGCTCTACGGTCGAATAGCTGTCGCCGGAGAAAATGTCGCCTCCTTTCGCTGCACCGGCGACGCCGGTTTCCACTACGTATTCCTTGGCGGAGCCGAACACGACCGTGCTGTAGCCCTCGCCGCGCTCATGCATCTCCTCTCGCATCACGGCGACATTCTCGCCGATAATTTCACTCAGCAGCGGCGCAATGATTTTGCGGCATTCATCAAATCCCTTCGTATATTGATGGATTATTTCAATTTCAATATTTCCTTCGTCCAAGGAGATGATGTCGATGCTGTGAATGGATAAGCCCAGTTCCTCCAGCGCATGACGGATTTGCTCTTCTTGAAGGAACAATTCCTGCCCTTCCCGCTTAATTTCTTTCGCCAGGTCCTCCATCACCTGCGATACGCCGGACAGCTGATCCGCCACGAGTTGACGGCTGTCCATAATCTGCTTTTTCCAGTGCAAATCATTCTTATACAAGCTATATTGGTGCTTCATGACATCGAGCACTTGTTCCGTACGATTGCACACCTTCTTCCATTCCGGCGGTATGTGTTTCTTGCTCATATTCTCCTTCGATTCGATAGAGGTCATCATATCCGTCATATAGGTATACGTTTGATAAAATTTTTGGTCCCAACATTGGCTCTTCTTCCAACAAGAATCGCACGCCTTCTGCGCAACGGCATTCATGAAATGCCCGACTTCCTCCTCCTTGCGGCTGACCGCATCGTCTGACGTTAATTGCTTGAAGCTGCGGGACAACTGGCGGAACACTTCCGAGAACTGTTCCACCCGGCTGGCGGTCACATCGCGCACCCGCTTCGCGTAATCCTGCTGCGACTTGAGATTCTCCTGCGTGCCCGGCACGTATTTCGCCAATGTTTGAATAAGACTTCGCGGCGTCAGCAGGAACAGCGTCACGGCGGCGAGCGACTCCCAGGTTGAATTAATGACATCGGCGCCCGTTCCCATATAGAACGATAGAATCGATGATCCGAGCAGCATCCCAAAGGCAACGGCGAGCCGATTCCCCTCCTTAAGAAGGCCCGCTAACATGCCAGAGAAGGCCAGCAAGCTCATCTGGTACACAGCGTTACTATTCGCAAGGCTTAAGATTAGCCCTGTGATGACGCCAACCGAAGCTCCGAAAGGGGCACCGCCTACTAGCGCAAACAGCAGAATCAAGTAACGGGAGAGCACGTGCTCCACCGTGACAGGTCCCATGATCCAGCTCACCGTCCCTGTCATAACGGATGCCAGCAGAATAATTAAGCATATGATTTCTTCATGTTTCAGATGATAGTTTCTCCGGGTAAGAGTGAAGACGGGAATAGCTTGTATGAAAATCAGTGTCAGCACCAGACTGAGCAGCGCCTCCACCGAGAGCATCATGAGCGTATACCAGGTTAGGTTCGATACGACCAGCTCGGCAAAGAGCTGAACCAGGAACGTCGAGCTGAACACAAGAATCGGCGCCAACGATACATCGGAGCGCTCGAACTTCTCCAGCGCTTTCTGAATGAGCAGGAATACGATGATCTCTGTCACGAGATATCCGGTGTTGGCGCCTAGCGACAGCAAGCTTCCGGCGAACGCTGCAACCCCAACCCAATGCAGAATATCTCTTCTTGTAAAATAAATAACCGCTATAAAGGCAAGAGCAAACGGGGACAACTGTTCCAAAATCATTGCGCGTCCGAGCAGGAAAGCCATTACGATGAGCAGAAGCGTCCACTTCTTCGCCACGAAGGCTTGAACAAACCGGTTTTCCACTGCTGCGCTGCGTGCACCTGTTTTCGTTCTTTGCCACAATCCTGACATTCCGCCACCAATCACCGCGCCTAAGCTTCGTCTTTGCATGTTTTGAACACCATCCATTTCTTCCCTTATTTGTTTCTCTAGTATAGAGACAATCTAGCAGAAAGTTTGTCAGAATGAGTTGATAGATTCAAAGAAATTTCCGACAAGCCGCGCCGGCCGTGTCAGCACGCGCCAACCCTTGCCTCGCCTCGCTTTCTCCGGGTGAGCGCGTATCCAAAAGTCTGATCGCCCCGAACTTTCGCCATGCAGATGGGGGAGATACCCGTAACACCCTGTCGATTCGTATGGGCGGTCCGATGAATTGTAATATGCGGGTAATGTAAACGAAAGGGAAATGGAGTGCGCTATTTGAGCAGAATCAGCCGATTTTCCTGACTTTGCGGAAATACAGGGCCTTATTCACATTCGCTGCCACTCTGTTCAGCCAAAAACAGCAGAATAGAAGATCGTATTTCCCCTTCGAGGGCTAACGAGGCGCATTTGGAGTAAATAAGGGATCGTATTTCCGTTTCATGGCGCCGCGATTCTTTCGGCTTCGTCAGCACAATTCAGCATACACCAGGTACCCAAGCAGCAAAAGCGAAAAAAACCACATCCGCCTAAGCGAATGTGGTTCTTATTATCATCTATTAGTCTCTTCTTCCGCCCCGGCCACCGCGTTTGGACTCAGTGTTCTTCTTCAAGGACGAAATCCGCTCTTCACTATCTTTAAGGAACCGAGATACTTTATCTTCGAAAGAAGCAGGTCTAGCTCCGCCTTGCTGCTTGTTAAAGCCGCCACGGCCGCCACCGCCTCGATTGAAGCCGCCGCCTGGACGACCGCCACCACCCGGACCACCGCTCGGAGGACCACTGCGATCTCCGCCACTGCTTGGGCGGCTGCCTTGGTAACCGCCTGGACGATCTCCGCTAGGGCGTCCTTGATAGCTGCTGCCACCTGTACGTTCAGGACGAGCTGGTCTTTCCTCAACTGGCTTGTCAATCGCTTGCTTGATCGACAGTCCGATCTTGCCATCCTTGTCCACGTTAATCACTTTGACCAATACCTTGTCTTCCAGCTTTAAATGGTCATTAACGTCTTTCACATAATTGTCTGCGATCTCCGAAATGTGAACAAGACCGGTAACTCCTTCAGCAAGCTCGACGAATGCTCCAAAGTGAGTAATCCCCGTCACTCTACCCTCTAACTTGGTGCCAACTTCAATTGCCATAAAGTAAAATGTTCCTCCCTTAAAATGTTGAAAACACTGGCTACGCCGATTATAACCGATGCTGAAACCACGGTCAACACGGCATTAGCCGCTTGTTATTGCTTCGATACGCTTAAAGGCGTCTCTCCCGGTTTGCTATAGTGAAAATCCCGGCGAATAATTTGATCCAAATATTCGTCATTATGAAGCCTTGCGATTTCTTTCTGCGTTTGCTCCTTGACTTTCTTCGCATCGGCGAGCTGCTGCTCTATATTCGCGACGGCATCTCTCTTCTCGTGAAGCTTGGCGAACTGCCCCCAAATGTTAACAGCAGCCCAACTCATAAAACATAGGACAAAGATCAAGAGAAAACGCAGTCTTCGCTTTGAGCCTATACTACTGCTGCGCTTATTTGGTGCGGTTGCTTGTGCCTGCATGAATAGGAATTCCTCCTACTTTGAGAATAACCTGCGGTAGACCGCAATCACCTTGTCCGTCAGCTTCTTCAGCCACGCAGGGATTACGAAATATTTGTGAGCAGGCCGAGTCATCCAAAGGAGTAGTCTCCACAAAGGATACAGCAATTGTAGCACAATTCTGTAAAGGAATATAGCTACGGCAAGCAAAAAGCCCAAAATTATCACAGTTAGACGATATAAGCCAATGATCGGTTTAAAGATAACAATTTCGACAGTTTTGGCAATAAACTTATATACCGCAATGACAATTCGAATAATCAGGAGCGTCAGACGTATCGTCCAGGTGCTGAGGAAAGCGAAATAAAAGCAGATGCCGATCCCCATGCCGAGAAAAATAAAGACACGAACTTGTCCTTCATTACTGTAAATGAGCAAACGGAACACGAGGATTGTCGCCACAATCCAATACACTATATCGACGAGCGGAATCGTCCACCGCGGCAGCTTCAGCTTGCCGGACAGCACGCGGAACACATCGAACATCGCACTGATGGCGACCCCGCCGACGAACATCATGAAAATCGTATGAAACTGAACGCTCAGCGTCACTTGAATAACTTACCGAGAAACCCCTTGGATTTCTCCGTGGTGTTTCCGTCCACATAAGCTAATTCGTGAATGAATCCTTCAATGGCGACCAACCCTTGCTCCAAGCTCAAATTCTTAATGTGCAAATTCAGCCCTTTAATCATCAAGTAACCCATTTCCGTTTCAAGGAGGAACTCTTCACTGTCAAAGCTTTCTACGTTCAAAACTCCGGAGATCTCCAAGAGCTTGCGATTCAGCATTTTAATTTCCTGCCGCTTGTTCGTCGTTTTCACGGGTTCAACCATGGCCTGTACCCCTCCTTCATCTATCATTACGATATGGGAGGATGTCCGCTTTTAGAACCTAAAAATAGCCCAAGACCCCTCATCCGGGAATCTTGAGCTATATGTGCATGTTTTACTCCGACTGATAAGCTTCTTCCCCCAGCAAGGTGTACATCTTCGCCGCATCTTCCTTGCGGGTCGACTCCGATAGAAGCTCCACGCGAATCGTCACCTTTTTCTGGCCGAATTGGATAGCCAGCTCGTCGCCGACTTTCACCTGCGTGCTTGCCTTGGCGTCCCGGCCGTTAATCCAGACGCGCCCTTGATCGGACACATCCTTCGCCACGGTCCGGCGCTTAATCAGACGAGAGACTTTGAGAAACTTGTCGATCCGCATTATTTTACAGCGTCTTTAAGCTTGTTGCCCGCTTTGAAAGCTGGAACGTTGGATTCCGCGATCACGATCGGGTTGCCCGTTTGCGGGTTGCGGCCCGTACGGCCGGAACGTTTGCGAGTTTCGAAAGTTCCGAAACCGATCAATTGAACTTTATCTCCGGATGAAAGAGCGTCTGTCACTTCACCAAGGAATCCGTTAAGAACTACTTCTACGTCTTTCTTAGTCAAGCCGCTTTTTTCTGCGATGTTGTTGATCAAATCTGTTTTGTTCATGAGATAGGTTACCTCCTAAAATAGTTGAAGATCATGTCTTCTATACGACATAGGGATCTTTGAATACAGTTTCAAAGTCTCTCCGCTTGCCATATTTCCATATTCAACCTTACACCAAACTTAGTATTCTTCTTTTTTCGTCAAATTCCTTCTATGTCTAGTGAAGTTTTGTAACTTTTTTTGCTTCCTGCCAATATTTTTCCATCTCTGATAACCCAGTTTGTTCAAAAGAAAGCCCTTTTAAACGTAGCTGATCCTCAATATACGAAAATCTTTGAATAAATTTTCGATTCGTGCGCATGATAGCTTCCTCCGGATCGATTTTGAGGAATCTAGCAACATTGACCATAGAAAACAACACATCTCCCAGCTCGCCGAGACGGGCTGCGGCCGCATCTTCCGACGTATCCGCAATCGCCTCGCGCAGCTCCGCCAGCTCTTCCTCCAGCTTCTGCATCACTTCGCCGAGCTCCGGCCAATCGAAGCCGACGGTTGCCGCTTTCTTCTGCAGCTTGAGCGCCTTCATAAGTCCCGGCAGCTCCCGAGGAATGCCGTCCAGTACGGATTGCTTCGTCACGTCGATGCCTTTCTTCCGCTTCTCCTCCGCTTTCATGGCATTCCAATTCACGAGCGCCTCATCCGCATCTTCCGCTTTATTCTCCCCGAATACGTGCGGGTGGCGGCGAATCAACTTCTCATTCAGCGTAGCAATGACGTCATAGACGGTAAACGTGCCGATTTCCTCTTCCATCTGGGCGTGCAGCATCACCTGCAGCAGCAGATCTCCCAGCTCCTCGCACATATGTTCGGGGTCGTCCTCATCGATCGTTTCGAGCACCTCGTAAGCTTCTTCGATGAGGTTTTTGCGCAGGCTGGCATGCGTCTGCTCGCGATCCCACGGACAGCCTTCGGGGCTGCGCAAAATTTGCACGATTTCGTGCAAGCGGCCAAAGGTCCGGTAACGGACCTCGTCCTGCTCACTCTTCGGCACCCATACGAGCGAAAGATTGCCGTACCCCTTCACATGATCCAGCTCATGCAGCGGCACCTCGATGATTTGCTCCGCGCCGGCTACGCCCAGAGAGTGGCCCACGACCACGCGGTATTCGTCCGGGTATGATTCCATGAGCGAAATTTTGAGATCCGATGCGGTGTAGGTATCATACACTTGACCGATAATCGTATGCAGCTGAGGGTTCAACGTGTAGCGGCTAAGGCTCGTCGCATCCAGCAGTTGGAAGCCGTCGATCGGATCGAAACCGAATCTTAGGAAAGCTTGATCCAGGAAGCTCTCGCCCCCCATGATCTGCAGGGTAACGCCCTGCTCCGGACAGCGTTGTTTCAGCAACTGCACGGTATACTCCGCTACCATCGGATGACCCGGCACCGCATAGATCACCTCGCCGGTTGAGCCCATGGCGGATTGGATCAGCGCTTCGGCGATGGATTCATACACTTCTTCGAAGCTTTGGTGGGCGACATAATTCGCGTCAAAGGTTCGGTAAGGAATTCCGTTATTCTCCAGCATATGAACCATCGGATGATCTACCGTCCGGAGAAATACAACGGCTTGCGACTGCGCTGCGCTCTGCAGCTTCTTCCAAATACCCAGCGTAAGCTGGTCCTCGTCCCCCGTTCCGAGCCCGACAACAGTAATCGTAGCATGGGTTGACATATATACAACACCTCCTGAATATGTGCCTGCGAATCGTAATCATCACGCCGCGGCAACGGCCCTACCGGCCGGCCGAACGCCTAGCCGGCCCCAGCTTGTCCAGGACCGGTCCCAGCTTCCGGTCCAGCTCCGGCATCAGCCGCAGCTCCTCCCGGCTGATGCCGCCGCTGCGCAGCAGCGCCAGCCCGTAGACGGCCGCGCCGCCGGCTACCCCAACCAGAGCGATGGCGCTCGCGCTCAATCGCTCAGGGACATGCCATGCCGCCGCAGCGGGCATGGCCAGCCCTTGCAGCGCTGCAAGGACGCCTAACATCGCCGCCACGCCTATGGCGGGGGCGATGGCGTAAGGCCGCAGCGCGAAGCGCGCTCCGGTGCAGCGGCGCAGCTGCACCAGATTCAGCCCCGCTGCAGCGGCGTAAGCGACCACCGCGCTGAGCGCGGCGCCGTCGATGCCCCAGCGGGGCATGAGTGCCACGTTGCCGAGTGCTTTCAGCACGATGGCAACGAGCAGGGCCTTCGCCGGCGTATGAATGGCGCCGGCGCCCTGCAGCACGCTGGCCGAGACGGCGTTCAGCGTGCTGAATAAGGCGGTGAACGCCAAGACAGCCATCGTCAAGCTCGCCTCGCTGCTCTTGTAGAACATGACGTTGATCGGTACGGCAGTCAAGGCTAACCCGAACGAGGCGCCCAGCCCGGTCAGCCAAGAGAGCCTGACCGCCATCTCCGCCCGGAAGCGCATGACATCGAGCTGGCCTCTTGCCTTCGCATCCGCCAACGCCGGAACGAGCACGGCCGACATGGAGGACGCGATCATCACGACCAGCTGGACGAGCGGCAGTCCCCGGTTGTATAACCCGAACTGGCGCATCGCCTCCCATTCGCCGCCATACGACGCTTCCAGCAGCCGCGGCATCGTGAACGTGTCGACTAGCGTCAGCAGCGGCACGACGATAGCACCTAAGCAGACTGGAATGGCGTAAGCCGCAATCTTGACGGCCCACTGCCGGGAGGACGTCCCGTGCGCAGACTTCCCGCCTGTGTCCTCCTCTTGGCCCGAGCCAGGCCGCAGCTTCTTCGCTTTGCGCCAATAGACGTACATCACGAGCAGTCCTGCGGCTGACCCGGTGACTGAACCGAATGTCGCGCCGGCCGCAATCCATTCCTCATCGTAAGCAAGCGCAGCCAAGTATAGCAGCAGCGCAACCATCGTGATGACACGAACGAGCTGCTCCAGCACTTGTGAGACGGCGGTCGGCACCATGTTGTGATACCCCTGGAAATAACCGCGGAGCACCGCCAGCACAGGCGCCAGCAGCAAAGCGAAAGATACGCTGCGGATCGCCTTCTCCGTCTGGGCGATGCCAATCCATGCGGCTATCCGGCCCGCTCCTCCATAGAGCAGCAGGAACATAACAACACCAGACCCGAGCAGCACCGCCGCGGAGATGCGGGCGATACGCCTTGCTTCGCGATGATTGCCGTGAATGACGCTCTCCGCCACGAATTTGGAAACCGCCACCGGAAACCCTGCCGTAGCTGCGAACAAAATTAAAATATAAAGCGGATAAACCGCGTTATAAATACCGAACGCCGTATCTCCCGCTACGTTCTGCAGCGGAATCTTCTGCAGCGTGCCAAGCAGCTTGGAGAGCACGGCAGCGGCACCGAGTACGGCGGCACCTTTTAACAGCTTGGGAGCACTCTGAACATGTCCTTGTGCTTGGCTCCGACCTTGCTGATTACTTGCCTCCTGCTGGAGCTCTTCCCCCATCCCATTTCTCCTCTGCCAGAACTTGTTATCTACACGTATTATAACGAAATCCGCCATGGCAGACAAAAAAAGCTTCGCTTACAGATGATCGTCACCTCAGTAAGGAAGCCTTTGTGTTTTCGTATTCGCTATTGTTCCATCTGTTTCGCTAGAAAACCTGCTGCTGTTTCTACCATTTTCACTTCCATATTGCCCATCTTCACACTCTCGTCTTTGGAGATGAGAATGACCGCACCGATCGGATCTCCTCCTGCCACAATCGGAGCCGCTACGAAAGAAGAGAAGGTTTCACTTGCATCCTTAATAATTTCAAACTGGCCTGTGTTGCTTTCAAGAATCGGTTTACGGTTCTCCATACAGGATTCGATAATCGACCCGACAGACTTTTCTAAGAAATCCTTCTTGGACCCACCCGCCATTGCAATAATTGTGTCTCGGTCTGAAATCATAGCAACATGATTGGTACTCTCGTATAACGACTCGGCATATTCTTTGGCAAAATCGCCAAGCTCACCTATCGGCGAGTATTTCTTAAGAATCACTTCACCGTCACGATCCACGAAGATTTCCAAAGGGTCACCCTCGCGAATTCGCAATGTGCGTCGTATTTCCTTGGGAATAACTACTCTCCCTAAATCATCTATCCGACGGACAATTCCAGTTGCCTTCATACCTCTAGATGCCTCACTTTCCGCTCAAGAATTAGATACGACAGGAGCATGTTATCTTGTATGCTAGATCGGGGTTTTGGTGGGACCTTGAATTCTATCCATAGTATTCTTCACTTCCCAATCTTCTATGCAGTCGCGCCTGCTGAGGAATTTACTCTCTATGTAGCTCTGCACCCTGCTGCGATTAGGTTGTCCAAAAATAACAAATAAAAACAGGATGTCCATAATCGGACATCCTGGTAAGTTCTTACTTCGCCGCCGGGCTCGCTGCAGGACTAGCTGCAGGGCTTGCCGCAGGAGCAGGGCTCGCTTCCGGCTTAGGCAGATTATTCGTCTCAATCAAATTCGGATACTCTTTCTCCGCAAACTCAGAGAGGGATTTCTCCGCGAGCTGGGATTTGATTTGCGTCTTGAGCGTATCGTCCAGCTGCTTCGTGCTTCTGGATTCCACTTTCATCACGTGGTAACCGAAGGAGGATTCAACCGGATCAGAAATCTTGTTTAGCGGAAGTGTGCTCGCCGCTTCTTTGAATTCAGGCACCCACTGGTTGATGTCCGCATCTTTGTACGTACCGCCTTGATCTTTGGAACCCGGATCGTCAGAGTACTCTTTCGCAAGCGCCGCGAAATCGCCGCCGCCGTCCAATTTCGCTTTGACTTCTTTGGCTCTTGCCAATGCTTCGTCTTTGGTACGCAGATCTTTCTGTGTCGCCGCATCTTTCAAGGAAATCAGAATGTGGCTGACCGTCGCGATATCAAAAGCGTGCGCCGCCGCTTGCTCGTTGTAGGAGTCTTGAACCTCTTTGTCCGTCACTTTGCCTTCCATGCTGCCCATGGTATAGAAGCTCATTTTCATCAGGGATTCGATATCCTTCAGCTCGATGCCATTGTCCTTCAACTGCTTGTCCATTCCGCCTTCTTGTTTGCCGAAGTAATCCGTGATCGCCTTCATTTGCTCGGTGACTTGCTTGTCGGCATCCGCCTTCACTTTATCGTCGGCTTTCGCGGACAATACGCGGAAAGTGACCATTTGCTTCAACATATCTTGCTGGAAAGCAGGATCTGCCATGAATTGCGCCAACTGCGGGGAAAACATTTTGTTCACGTTGATGAACGAATCGAACTCGCCGCGCGTAATTTTGCCGCCTTCTTTGTAAGTGGCGATTACATCGCTCGCATTGCCTGCAGCTGTTGCAGAAGGTGAAGGAGAAGCTGCCGCTTCGCCTTCCTTCTTGCCGCAAGCGCTCAGCACCGTAAATGCAAGCAGCAATGCCACCATGCTTAATATCCATTTTTTTGAAAAAAGTCGTTTGCTAGTATGATTTGGCAACATCCTTTAATTCCCCTTTCGTTTTCAGAACATCCTTATATTGTACCAAAAATTTCTCCACCAACTCGATGGAAGCTTCTGGCTTCAACCCTTTGCAGCGAATAGCGATATGCAGCTGCGGGTCTGCATTCAGCTTGATGCGATTATCGAAGCCTTTGGTCAGATTAAGGAGCTTCTGTCCGTCCAGCCTGCCATTCTGATCGATATGCACCTTGATTAAGTAATCATCCCCTTTTTGGCTGATCGACTCAATCCGGTACTCCGAGCCGTACGCTTTCAACCGGGCTACGGACAGCAGGTTGAACACAGCCTGCGGCAGATCCCCGAAGCGGTCAACAAGCTCGTCATGCAGATCTGCGGCCTCCTCCAACGTGCGGATAGCGGCCACTTTCTTGTAGATTTCGATTTTTTGCATGCTGTCGTAGATGTAATCGGATGGCAGATACGCATCCAGTTGTATGTCGATGGAAGTGTTCCATTCCGGTTCCGGTTGGGCCGCTTCCCCATCTATTTCCAGCTTCAGCTTAGCAATTTCCTCTGCCAGCATCTGCGAATAAAGATCGAATCCGACGGAAGCAATGAAGCCGTGCTGCTCGGCACCCAGCAGATTCCCTGCGCCGCGAATCGACAAATCCCTCATCGCAATTTTAAAGCCTGAGCCAAGTTCTGTAAACTCTTTAATCGCTTGCAGACGTTTCTCCGCCACTTCGGTCAGCACTTTATCCCGCTGGTAGGTGAAGTAGGCGTAGGCTACGCGATTGGAACGGCCTACGCGCCCGCGCAGCTGGTAGAGCTGGGAGAGTCCCATTTTGTCCGCATCATGCACGATTAACGTATTCACATTCGGAATATCGACACCCGTCTCGATAATGCTCGTGCTCACAAGAACGTCGTATTCCCCATCAAGGAAGTCGAGAATCGTCTTCTCCAGCTCCTGCTCGCCCATCTGGCCGTGCGCGACGGTTACTCGGGCATCCGGTATCATCATGGAGATCTGATCGGCGATTTGCGTAATTCCCTGCACCCGGTTGTAGAGATAGTACACTTGGCCTTCACGCGCCAGCTCCCGCTCAATCGCTTCTCTAACGAGCGCCGGGCCATACTCGACCACATACGTCTGAACCGGGAAGCGGTTCTCCGGAGGCGTCTCGATAACGGATAAATCGCGAACCCCGAGCATGGACATATGCAGCGTCCGCGGAATCGGGGTAGCCGTCAACGTCAGCACGTCGACATTCGTCTTGAGACGCTTCAGCTTCTCCTTATGCGACACGCCGAAACGCTGCTCTTCATCGACAATGAGCAGACCAAGATCCTTGAACTGCACATCTTGGGAAAGCAGCCTGTGCGTACCGATGACGACGTCGACCGTCCCCTTCTTCACGCCCTTCATAACTTCCGTCTGCTCTTTCTTGGAGCGGAAACGGCTCAGCACCCGGACGTTAAACGGATAGCCGGAGAAACGCTCGCGGAAAGTCTCATAGTGCTGCTGCGCCAGAATCGTCGTCGGCACGAGTACAGCGACCTGCTTCCCGTCGATCGCCGCCTTGAAGGCCGCGCGAACGGCCACCTCGGTCTTCCCGTAGCCCACGTCGCCGCAGAGCAAGCGGTCCATCGGACGCGACTTCTCCATGTCGTTCTTAATTTCCTCGATCGCTCTCAGCTGGTCCCTTGTCTCGTCGTAAGGGAACATAGCCTCGAACTCGTTCTGATACGAGCTGTCTTTGTTGAACGCGTAGCCTGTCGTCGCCTGACGTTCGGCGTAAAGCTTGATCAACTCGTCGGCAATATCCTTCACGGACGCCCGCGCCTTGCTCTTCACTCTGGCCCAATCGGCTCCGCCAAGCTTATACACCTTCGGTTCCTTCTCTTCAGAGCCTACGTACTTCTGAATGAGATCGATCTGATCAATCGGTACGGACAGCTTATCGCCTCCGGCGTACATAATATGCAGATAGTCTTTATGAATACCGCCCACTTCGAGCGTACCAATACCGACGTATTTCCCGATGCCATGGTTCACATGAACGACGTAATCGCCGATTTTGAGCTCCTGATAGCTCTTGATCCGCTCGGCATTCTCCAGCTTCTTCTCAACCTTGCGGGCTTTCCGCTGCTTCTGCGTGAAGATTTCGCCTTCCGTAATGACGACCAGATGAATCGAAGGCAGCTCGAACCCCGTCTGCAAATTGCCGTCGACAATTTCCGGCAGCTCGATCTGGTAGTCGTTCAGAACGCGTCTCACGCGCTCAGCCCGCTCCTCGCCGCCTGCGAGCAGAATGACCTTGGAGCCGTTCTTCTTCCAGCGTTCCATCTCCGCTTTGAGCAGATTCATCTGTCCGTGGAAGTTCTGCATCGCCCGGGAGACGAAGTTCACGATATTTTGCGGCTGAATCCCCACGACCTGGCGCAGGAAGAGCGACAGGTATACCGTCGGGAACGGTCTGCGGTGCAGCAAAGTTTCGTAAGATTTGGACAGCACAAAAGCCGGCAAGCTCTTCCCCTCGGTCAGCGCATGCATCATCCACTCCGCCTCATCGCGCTCAAGCTGCTTCGCCGTTTCCAGCAAGCGGGCCGGTTCGTCGATGATCAGCACAGCATCCTTCGGCATGTAGTCCATGAGGGTCTGTCTTTCCGTATATAAAAGCGAAATATATTTATAAATGCCGGGAAACGTCTGCCCTTCGCGGAGCAGCTCAATATCGTGTCCGATCCCTTCGAGCAGCTTGTCTTTGGCCGATCGGTCGGTCATTTTGTCCAACTGGACCTGCAGCAGTTCGTAAGCGCCCTGCGCAGCCGATTGTAATCGCTTTCTATCCGCTTGAATCTCGCGGCAAGGAGGGATCGTTATGGACTGTAATTTATCTGTTGACCGTTGGTCACTCACATCGAAGGTCCGAATAGAGTCTACCTCGACGTCAAACAGTTCGATTCGAATGGCGTTCTCCGACGTCAGCGGAAACAAATCGAGAATGCCGCCCCGAACGCTCATTTCCCCTTTCGTTTCGACCCGCTCCACACGCTCGTAGCCTAATAGCGATAGGGACCCGAGAAGCTCTTCCAAGTTGACGTTATCCCCAACTTGTACGGTGATTCGCGATTCCTCGAACACTTGTTTGACCGGCAGCAGCCTTCGCACCCCAGCGAACGGCGCGATCACAATACCGCGGTAGCCGCTAGCCAGCTTAGTAAGCACATCGATGCGCTGCGCCAGCATTTCCGGACTGGAGGCCGCTTCTTCCGCCGTCAGAACCTCTTGCGACGGATACAGCAGGACGTTGTCTTCCGATAGACACTCTAGCAAATCCTCCGCTATCTTCTGAGCGGCAAACATATTATGAGTAACAATGAATAGCGGGCGCGTTAGCTCTCGCGCAAGAGTTGCGATCATCACTTGCTTGGAGGAGCCGGTAAGTCCGGCAACGAGCTGCTCTTTCATCTCGGACCTGATGCCTGACACGATCGTTTGAAAGTCGGTATCCGCAGAAAAAGCCTGAATTAAAGCTTGCAAACAAGTACACTCCTCTCACAAAAAGAAGCCTTGGCACACTTGCCTCGGCTATAAACTCTTCATCATCATTTTACTTCAGGTAGATCACTTTACTGCAAGGGACTGGCCAGCAAGGACAGCTCCGGATTCGCCTCCAGCGCCTCGCGGCAGTAGTCGCACACGACCCTGACCGTAACGTCTCCATTTGCGTTATACGATATTATATCTCTACGCTCATCGGGGGTCAAGAAATGGAAACCCAATTGCTGCTCCGTGATCGAATGTTGATTGATTTCCCCGACAAACGTGTGACAATGTCTGCAAATGTACTTAATCATATATGTATGCCTCCTTCGACAATTCAATTACATCCTAGTATGGCCATTCTCCGGAGATATTAGCCGAATGTGCCATGGACATTTTTGAATGGGACACACATACAATAAGGCAGCGCCTGACCTATTTGTTAAACTTACCCATCGTCTTCTCGAAAGGCTCGTTCATCGAGGACAGCATCGCTTCGCACGTCAAGTCCAGCACGTCCTCCAGCGACTTCATCTCATCCTTGGTGAAATTGGATAACACATAATCGGCGATATTGTAGCCGGGCGCCGGCCTGTTTACCCCTACGCGGATGCGGTTGAAGCTCTGTGTGCCGGCATGCTGAATGATGGACTTAATGCCGTTGTGGCCGCCCGCACTCCCTTGGTATCGAAGCCGGATCTGCCCGTATGGCGTATCCATATCGTCATAGATAATGACGACGTCCTCCAGCTTGATTTTGTAGAAATCCAGCACCGCTCTCATCGATTCGCCGGAGAGATTCATATACGTCATCGGCTTCAGCAGAAATACTTTCGTGCCGTTCACGTTGCCTTCCGCGAGAAGCCCTTTGCCCTTATTCTGAAACGAGCTTATCCCCATTTTCGCCGCGAAACGATCAATAGCCAGAAACCCGACATTATGCCGGTTTAATTCATATTGTTTTCCCGGGTTACCCAGTCCGATAAAACATTTCATGTTCTTCCATTTCCTCCTAGCCGTAAACTAAAAAATCCTTGGCGGATTCTGCTTTTTAAGGTTATTGTGTACCTATATGTGACTTCAATGAACCAACAAATACCTAGCTGCGGGTGATTCAGAGAATATGTATCTCAACGGACAACAACTAATCAGCGATCACCATTTCCAGGATCATATAGATGCCGGTATTCCCGTCCAAGTATACTACCAAAACTTGCATAAGGATATAGGCTATATCGAAATTTATACGGAGCATTTCGTCAAAGTCGGCAATACGTTCTATAACCGCAAAACGCACTTTATCGTCTCGCGCCCCGGTTACTGACCCTGCCTAATCCGAAGAAAAAAAGGATACCCTTCGCTTCTGCCGAGGGTACCCCTTCTTCGCCTTTATACCGGTTGTTCCTCTTTCGCTTCCTCACTAACCTCGTTCGGCTTATCTTCCTTGCCTTGAGCCGCAACGTCCTCAGGAGCCTCTTTCTGTGGCGCAAGGATGGTCAGCACCAGCTCGTTCGGATCCGATTTCACTTCAACATTCCCCGGCACCGTCAGCTCACTGACGAGCATGTTCTCTCCGATGCCGACCTTCGATATATCGACGGTGATGGAAGCCGGTATCTGGTTCGGCAGGCAGCGGATCTCCAGCTCATGCAGCTGAATCTGCAGAATGCCGCCTTCCTTCGCTCCGATCGCATCTCCCACGAAATCGAGCGTCACCACGGTTTTCACCGGCTCATCCATGTTGATTTGGTGGAAGTCCACATGAAGCAGTTCCCGGCTCAGTGGGCTGCGCTGGATCTCATTGATCATGACCGGCTGCTTGCCGCCGTCCGGCATGTCCAGATCAATGATCGCATGCGGGTTTTTCCGTAGCAGCGCCATCAGATCCTTCTGATCGACGGTGATGACCGTTGAGGCCACCTTCTTGCCGTACACGACCGCCGGCACTTTGCCCTTTACACGCAGCTGCTTGATATCGAATTTTGTAGTCTCTTTGCGGGCTTCCGCTTTCAATGACATTGCCATATGACAAAGAACCTCCTAAAAATTTTGCTCAGCACAATTACTTCCGTAAAAGACGCCAAGTGGTAACCGCTAGTTCATAGCGTACCCAACCTTAGGAGGTTCCATCCAAATTCATCCTAGCAAGGGAGATTTACCGTGCGGTTATCTCTTGCTATTCTTTCTTCGCTTTGCCGTTTTCCTTCTTCGCTTTCATCCGCGCTTTGATCTTATCCGCATAGCCCGGTTTGTTCGTCTGTCTTTCCCGTGCGATCGCCAAATCCCCGTCATTCACGGCATGCGTGATCGTAGAGCCTGCGACAACGTAGGCGCCATTGCCGATCTTCACCGGAGCGATCAAGTTCACGTTGCTGCCTACGAAGGCATCGTTGCCGATTTCCGTCAGGCTCTTGTTGAAGCCGTCGTAATTGACCGTAATCGCACCGCAGCCAATATTGACGTTCGTGCCGACCACGGCGTCACCCACATAGCTCAGATGCGATACTTTGGTCCCCTCGCCCAGGGTCGCATTCTTAATCTCGACGAAATCGCCGATCTTCACTTGCTTCCCGAGATTGGCGCCAGGCCGCAAATAAGCGAACGGGCCAACGCTGGCTTCGTTATCGACAGTAGCGCCTTGGAGTACGGACTGCTTGATCGTCACGTCATCCTTCACGACAGAGTCGATAATCTCCGTGTTCGGGCCGATCGTGCACTGCTCGCCGATAACCGTACTTCCGCGCAAAATCGTGCCCGGCAGCAGCACCGTATCCGCTCCGATCGTCACACCTTTCTCGATGTACGTATTGGACGGATCGATAATGGTGACCCCATTCAGCATGTGCTCGCGATTAATCCGGGCTTTGAACAAACGCTCCGCTTCCGCCAGGGCGACCCGGTCGTTCACGCCGATCGACTCCGCCGCATCTTCCATGCAGTAGCCTTGAACGATCTCGCCTGCGCCTGTCAGAATGCCGATGACATCCGTCAAATAATACTCGTTCTGGGCATTGTTGTTCGTAACGGAACCCAGCGCCTTGAACAGCTTGCGGTTATCGAAAATGTACGTACCCGTATTGATCTCCTGGACAGCCGCTTCCTCGCTGGTGCAATCCTTCTGCTCGACAATCCGCACCACGCGCCCGTCCTCACCTCGAATAATACGGCCGTAGCCTTGCGGCTCATCCAGCTTCGCCGTCAGAATCGTCGCCGACGCGCCGGACCGCTGATGCAGCTCGATCGTACTGCGCAGCGTCGTATCCGAGATCAGCGGCGTATCGCCGCAAATCACGACGGTCATCCCTTCCTCATCGCCAAGCTGGTCCTTGGCCTGCAGTACCGCATGACCGGTTCCGCACTGCTGCTCCTGCAGCGCATACTCGACGCGGTCGCCAAGGTAGCTCTTCACAGCTTCAGCACCGAAGCCGACGACGACCAAAGTTCTTGTTGCGTCTATTTGTTGAAGCGTATCGACAACGTGCCCTACCATTGGTTTGCCGACAACGGGATGAAGCACTTTGTACAGCTTTGATTTCATTCGTTTACCTTGCCCTGCCGCCAACACTATCGCCATAACCTTCAATGCCTATCCAACCCCTTTATTATCGTGAATGCTGTATGCCTGGATTCATGGATTTATAAGTTCATCACCTTCCAATATAGCACCAAAACCACTCAAAAGAAAAGAGAGCCCCTAAGGGCTCCCTTCATATTTTACTTTATGCACCTTCTTCAATAACTTCTTCTTCCACGGCTGCGCGGTCGTATTCAGCCAATACAGCAGCTTGAATTTTCTCGCGTGTTGTGGAAGAAATTGGATGAGCGATGTCGCGGAACTCTCCATCCGGCGTTCGTTTGCTAGGCATAGCTACGAACATCCCGTTGTTACCATCGATAACACGTATGTCGTGTACGACGAACTCGTTATCGATCGTAATCGAAGCGATCGCTTTCATCCTCCCCTCGGAGTTGACCCGGCGGAGCCTTACATCTGTAATTTGCACTTTGTGTTCACCACCTTTTTCCATCTCTGAGACTTGGGTGTAATATTCCACATCGGCGTGCAAATTCCTTCTTCTTTTTTTGAAATTTTCGATAATTTTATACAATCTTAATGTTACTGTTAATTTTCGACAGGAATCACAGCAATTAACTCAATTTCGACAAAAACATCACGAGGTAATCGAGCAACTTCGACAGTCGATCTGGCCGGCTTGTGATCGCCGAAATACGAAGCATAAATTTCATTCAGCTCTGCGAACTGGTTCATATCCTTCAGAAACACCGTCGCTTTCACGACTTGTCCGAAGGAAGAGCCGGCCGCTTCCAGCACGCCCTTCAAATTGGCGAAAACTTGATGCGCCTGCTCCTTCATTCCGCCCTGTACGATTTGTCCGCCCAAGCCGAGCGGGATTTGTCCCGAAGTGAACAGCAGGTTGCCCAGCTTAACGGCTTGCGAATAAGGTCCGATAGCAGCAGGCGCTGCCGTTGTTGAAATGAATTCCATCGCTATGCGTCTCCTTTTGTATGATCAAAATAATTTCCCGGTTCCACGGTAATCTGCTTGGTCTTCGAGTCTACGCCATATAGGCGGGCAAGCGACACGTAATCGTCAACGAGATGCTCCTCGACCTCGCAAGACTCCATGAAGACGCCGACGCCCTGCACGGAGGCTTTGAATTCGGCGAGCAAATCCATCATCCCGTGAATGGTACCCCCGACATGCATGAAATCGTCGATGATAAGCACCTTCGACTCCTCTTTCAAGGCGCGTCTGGCGAGCGACATCGTCTGGATCCGTTTGTTGGAGCCCGATACGTAGTTAATGCTCACAGCGGAGCCCTCGGTTACCCGGCTGTCCCTGCGAACGACGACAACGGGCAAATTCATATAAGTAGCCGTCGCGTAAGCGAGCGGAATGCCTTTCGTTTCTACGGTCATAATCACGTCGATATCCCGGCCTGCGAAGGCTGAAGCGAACGTTTTGCCGATTTCATTCAAATATTGGGGCTGCCCCATAATATCAGACATATACAAGTAACCGCCCGGCAGGATCCGTTCCGGTTGCTGCAGCTGCAAGCACAGCTGTTCAATGAACTTCAGCGAGGTCTCCTTAGGCACTTTGGGCGAAAACTTCACGCCGCCGGCAGCACCCGCAAGCGTTTGCAGCTCGCCGAGCCCCTCTTCCTCGAAAACTTCTTTAATAATTGCCAAATCCTCGCTGATCGAGGACTTCGCTGAGTTGTAACGCTCGGCAAAAGTCGTTAAAGGAATTAACGAATGGGGGCGAAACAACAAGTACTGCGTCATTTCTACCAGCCTAGCGCTCCTTTTCAACTTTTTCATCGCACTACCCCCCACAAAATCCGAATAATATAATGAAAATATACCACTTTTATACGTATTTATTCAAGCTTAGCATGAAAATTAACTTGACAGACACCTGACACATACGTTACATACTTAAAAATGCTATACGTTCTCCTGGGCTTGCCCTCGAATTCCTATAGCAGCAAACATAAGTAATCTTAGTAATGCCAAAATCCCTTCGGACTTCCATACGCCGCACCTTAAAAAAGAGCCCTTGCAGGGCCCTCTACACACACTTCCGTCGCTTATGTCAGCATGCGCACCGCATAGACATCCTTGCAGAAGCCGCGCAAGCCGTTATAAATCCGAGGCACCTTCGCCTCCTTGGAAACAAGTCCGAATACGGTCGGCCCGCTTCCTGACATCAAGACGCCGTCCGCTCCCAAACGCTGCATACATTCCTTGAGGTGTCTCACCTCCGGATACAAGTCCAGCGTCACTTCCTCCAGCACGTTGCCGAGGTTCGCGCAGAGCTGATCGAACTGCTTCTCCCGAATCGCCTTCAAGACGTTCTGCGTCGAAGGATGCCGCTTAATCTGGCGGGCGTTCAGCTTCCCGTAGATCTCGGATGTGGACACATTAATCGGCGGCTTGGCCAACACAACCCAGCACTGCGGCGGCGAGACGACCGGCTCCAGCTTCTCTCCCCGTCCCGTGGCAAGCGCCGTCCCTCCCGTTACACAGAAAGGCACGTCGGAGCCGAGCTCCGCGCCAAGCACCTGCAGCTCTTCCATCGGAATATTCAAATCCCACAGCCGGTTCAAGCCTCTCAGCGTCGCCGCCGCGTCGCTGCTGCCTCCTGCCAGTCCCGCAGCTACGGGGATCTTCTTGTCCAAGTGTATGTAGACGCCTTTCTTGACGTCATAACGGTCCTTGATCAGGCGCGCCGCCTGAAAGGCCAAATTCTTCTCATCTAACGGAATATAGCCCGCCTGACTGGATATAATGATCGTGTCCCGCGACATCTCCTGCATTTCGATCCGGTCAGCCAAGTCAACCATCGTCATAACCATCTCTACTTCATGATAGCCATCGGGTCTTTTATGTAAAACATCTAAGGATAAATTGATTTTAGCCGGTGCTTTTTCAAATATTTTCAACCGAATCACCTTCTTTTGCTCGTTTGCCGTTTCAATATTATAACAAAAGCGCAAAAAAAAAGCTAAAGCATTCGCTTTAGCTGTAGGAAGGGCGCTGATCGGCTGGAGATCCTTGCTGAGGGGCCGTGCCTGCCCCGTGAAAGCCTGTTGGCGCCTGATTCGTCATTGCATTCGGTGAATAACCGCCGTAACCGCCCTGGTTATAGCTCGTCTGAGCATACGGTTGCTGAGCAGGTGCAGGAGCTTGAGCATATGGCTGCGGAGCAGGCGCTTGAGCATACGGCTGCCGATAAGAAGCTTGTGCCGGCGGCGCTGAGGCTGTCTGCTGCTTCACCAGCGTTTCCTGGGCAATCTGTATAGCCCGCTTGACCATATTCCCGGCATCCTTGGTTCGAATGCCCTCCCAGCCTTCACGCTGCACCACCTCGTAGAACCCGAGATCTTTGGCGAGCTCGTTTTTGAAACTCTCGGACATAACACTTCTTCTGCGACTCATACTGCGAACCTCCTTTGGCTTGGTTAGCATAAAGTAACGTTAGTATGCACAAGGGGTCTTCGGTCCATTCAATGCAAAAAACAGACCCTCAGGTCTGCTCATTATAGAAACGGTTGTTTAATGTTGGATATAGGTAATTCGCACCTGGCCGTCGTCATTGCACACCGTCACTTCAACAGATTCGGTAAGAATGTCGGCGTAGCTGTAGGATACTCGTTTAAAGGCGTGTGATTCTTGGTCCAGCTTCACAATAAACACAGAAGGGTAGGTTTCTTCTAAAACACCGGAACGCTCGACTGTCTTTCGACGGCCACCATTCGCTCTCAACATGATCTTCTGCCCGACGTGGGGCTCCAAACTGCGTTTGATTTCCAACAGCGCATTTTTTGCCATTGTCAACTACCACCTCTTTCCTAAGTAATTATAACCCATTCTGACAGGCATGTCAAATGAGGTCAAATATTATATCAGCACCTCAATCCAGTTGTCAACGGCATTTTCGCCTAATTCTCGAATTGCCCATTGTACAGGTTGTCTCCAAAGTTCGCAAATTATTCACACTTTTCCAATAAAAAAAGACACTCCCCCGCCAACTCCGCCAAGGAGCCGGCCATTAGGAAAGTGTCATTATATGAGTAAGCACCGTTCACGTATGCTCTTCGGTATGTTGAATGCCAGGAACCCCCATCCGGTAGCTCCCTCTCGTCTCTACGCCTCCCAGTCCGTCCAGACCCGTTACCGTTAAGTCCATAATGTCCAGCATGGATATGGTGTCCTTCACTGACGTATAAGACAGCTTCGCGGCAATACAGAGCGGATCCAGGGCGTGTATGAGGATACGGGCCGGCGAGCTAGCGAAATTCGCCCCCGCGCGCAGCAGCGCCTCGAAATGCGACTGACAGGCACCGGCCACGATAATCATCGAATCCCGATTGCGTTCATACTGCCGGGCCACATGGACCGCGTTGACGAAGTTCTGCGAGTTCTTATAGCTGGCCAAACCGCTCGGACCGGCCGCTTTGCGATGCTTCAGAATGCCGTCATGCCCGGTAATGACCACAATGTCCGGCTTGATTTGCGGAAGCAGCCGGTGAAGTGCGTCAGCCATTTGGGATTCGGGAATATAATAGCCTTCTGCCGGTACCCGCAGCTCTCCGTAAAGCTGCATGCTTTTGCGCAGATAGGTCGGGTCTCCGTCCAAGTGCAGCACCTTGCCGGGCACTTCGAAATACCCCATGCCAGGCTTCTGGTTATGCGTCACGGAATGATGATTCTTCTCCTGCAGCTGCATCTGGGATACTGCGAGTCTCCGCAGCGATTCTCGGAACTCCGGCGAACTCGACCGGGGATGATCCAGATCCGCCGAATCGGCTGGGTTCCTCAACGTTAAATCCACTAAGGGCGCATCTGCAAGCAATCTATAATCGACACCGCGCAGGATAGCCTTCAGTTGTTCAATGCGTTCAATCTTAAACATGACGTCGCCGCCATAGGATTTACGGGTTACAAAATCTCCTTGCCTCATCGCACCAATCCCCTCCTAGGGTTATCCTATGGCGGGACTGGGCATTTGGTGCGGGTTTATTTGCAGCCGTGCGCGCGCAGCGCCGTCGACAGACGCGCGAACTCTGCCATGCTGAGCGTTTCGCCGCGGCGCGAAGGCTCGATCTCACAGCCGTGCAGCAGCGCTTCCAGCTCGGCCTTGTTGTCTTTGGTAAAGAACCGCGCAGCCAGGTTATTGTACAGCGTTTTGCGCCGCTGCACGAAGGAGGCCTGGACCACGGCGAAGAAGAAGTCCACGTCCGCCACCTCGACCGGCGGCGCTTGGCGCACGCGCAGCCGGATGACGGCGGAATCGACGTTCGGCTGCGGCACGAAGACGGTGCGCGGCACGATCGTGACGAGCTCCGGCTCGCAGTAGAACTGAACGGCAATGCTGAGGCTGCCGTAATCTTTGGTGCCGGGGCGGGCGGCCATGCGATCCGCCACTTCTTTCTGAATCATCACGACAATATTCTCCAGAGGGAGCTTCTCTTCGAGAAGCTTCATGATAATCGGCGTCGTGATGTAGTAGGGCAGATTGGCGACGACACTGACGCCATCCACGCCCGCGAAGTGCTGCCGGAACAGCTCCGGCAGGTCGGTCTTCAAGATGTCGCTATGGACGACGGTGGCATGCGGGTACGGTTCCAGCGTCTCGCCTAGAATAGGCAGCAGACGCTGGTCGATCTCCACGGCCAAGACGCGCCCTGCGAGCTTGGCCAGCTGCTGGGTGAGCGCCCCGATGCCGGGGCCGATCTCCAACGCGCCTTTATTCGGCCCGAGCTCGGCGGCCGAGATGATCTTGCTCAGGATGTTCTGGTCGATCAGGAAGTTCTGACCCAGACTCTTCTTGAGCACGAGATTATGCTTCTTGATAATTTGCTTCGTCTTGCTGGGTGTTGCCACGTCCTCTGCTGTTACATTCACGGGATTGCCGGGTATATTCATCCTATAGACCTCATTTATCTATATATTCGTCGTTTCCAGATGCTCCAGAGCCGCCTCGAATTCCTCACGCGAAATCTGGAACATCGCACATCGTTTATAAAATTGCTTGCCATTGCAGTAGCCGATGCCAAGCGCGTTCCCTACAACGAGCCGGCGTGACGCAGCCTCGGGATGGACGATCAGCCCTGCCTTCACGAGATCCTCCATGGTTAGCTGCGAGACAGCCCCTTCGTACTCCGTCCGAAGGTTCTGCAGCGCCTGCCGGATCGTCTCCGGCGATGCATTCTCCACGCCGATGTCGCCCTTGTACTCCGCCTGCTCCTGCGTGATGAAGGCATGCTTGCAGCCCGGCACCTTGGCGGCGACAATCTTGCGGATCCGCTCGCCGGCGTGATCGGGATCCGTGAAAATAATAACGCCTCTGCGCTGCTGCGCTAGCGCAATGCGTTTCAAGACGGCTTGCCCGATGGCGGAGCCGCCGGTTTCTATCGTATCCGCCTCGACAGCTCGGCGGATCGCGGCCGTGTCATCCTTGCCTTCGACGACAATGACTTCTTTGATCATAAATCGATTCCCTTTCCGTACCCCAGATACGGCCATTGCAAGCCTAATATATATAATATCTTATCTACGCAGAAAAAGAAGAGGGGACCCCTCTTCTTTCGCCCAGACTGCCAGCCTGGCCACGTATATATGACATTCTTCCCGCTATAACAGACGTTTACACTTAGTTTTCAGACGGTTTTTTTGGTCCTACGACATATACGGTGTACCCTTGTTTCGTTCCGAATTTATTGGCATAGTTATGGTCTTCGAAGTATACGTCAATCATTTGGCCTTTCACACCGCTGCCGATATCTTCGGCACGACGGAAGCCCACACCCTCAATGTAAACCCACCATCCGAGCGGGATCACCTTGGGATCAACTGCAATCGTTCTGCCTTCAGTAACCGTAGTTCCTGTGTATGTCTTACCGTACCCAGGAGTTCCTTCCGCTTTGCCTGTCGAATCAACCCCTGCCGAATAGGCGGTCAGCTTCACATTTTTCAGAATTTGCTTATAGCCGAATGTAACACCATTTTTAGAAACTTCATCCACACTTGGAGATGAGGCCGATAGAACAACAACGGGATTTTTCGTGCCGACGGACACGACTTTATTGACGCTTTCTTGCTTCACTTCTTGGCTTACAACGGCTTCCGCAACGAGTACACCGTCTTCATACGTTTTCTCTTTCTTTTTCAGCAGAACGCCCTCTTTGCCTTCTTGAACAACTTGCTCTTTGCCTTTAAGCATCGATGCATCGTTCTTCTTCTCGGTATCGAATGCAATCGCTTCGGTCACTTCCTCCGTCTCTTTCTTTACGCGGACGATCTTGATCTCATCGCCGGCGTTCAGAGCGGCTGTCGGTTCAGGAGTTAATTTATCTTGCTCCCCAAGTGCAATATGTAAACGTTGCAATGCACTTTCGACCGTTCTTGCAGTTGTGTAAACAGTGGTGGTCTTTCCATCAGCAGTCAATTGAATTGGGGAAGCGTGTTCGATGACGAATTTATCTCCGCCCTTGATCGTAGTCGAAGGCTCTGCAGATATTTCATCGTGTTCACCAATCGTTATGGCTTGTTCATCCAGTAGGCGTTGCAGGACCCATTGCTTCGTGTGCACAACGGTTTCTTGTCCATTCACAACCACGGATACGCTCTTGGTAGCCGTACCGTACAACAACACCAAAAACATGAAAGTCATTGCGATTGAGATAAGAGCCAAACTCAAAATCAAACGCAAGTTTTCATGCTTCCATCGCAATGCGAAGGACATGCTGGATGATCGTTTTACATGGGTCTCGCTTAAAGAGATACTGCCCACTTCTTCGGTCCTCCTTCAAAGCCTCGCCGCCAGGTTACAGCATGATTAGATTTGACGCGACTAAGGTTTAAATTTAACTTAACGTGTTCATCACCGCCAGCCCGCTGAATATAGAGCTGCGAATCGGCGATTCACCCCGATTGCCGGTTCATCCTCCTCTGAGTTCCGGTACGCGAATCGTCGTCCGGATCGGATAGGTCCTTACAGGAAATAAAAAGCCAGCAAGAAGAGGACTCTTCTCGCTGGCTTAGTTTGCATAGTTAAATACACAAAATAGCACGCACGACAATCGTTACCTCTCTTACGCTTACGAGGTTAGCTGACGGATTCGGACGTGAGAGTCGCCCTACTCGGATGTCAACTTACGTTTAACACCCAAGATTCACCCCTGTTACACACTCTGTTCGCTTGATCAGCTTATGCGCTAATCCGGCTTACAGTGGTTCCCCCGTTCCCATAATTGGAACTCAGCGAATGGAAAAATGGCAAATTGGTTATTAAGTTATTATGAAAAGTATATTACGCTGTTAATCTCTGGCTGTAAAGGGATTGACACCTATTAAAAAGGGCTAAATCGATTAAAATTCGCTTGTTTGTGAAATAAAACCACTTTTTATCTACCTTTTTCTCACTATAACGTACGAATACTAGGTTTTTTCGTGTTTTCACTACGAAACTAGGCTTAGAAACTAAATTTGTTTATAATGTTCGTGAAAGAAATACGTTCCGAAATACCAATAATTTGCTATTCAGGGAGGCTATGAGATGGGGCCCATTCTAGAAGTAAACGCTTTATATGGGGGATATTTGCCAAATAAACCTGTACTTCATGACCTCACATTTTCGATTCGACAAGGCGAAATGATGGGATTGATCGGATTGAATGGAGCAGGTAAAAGCACAACAATCAAAAATATCCTCGGCCTGCTTCAACCGCAAAAGGGATCGATCAAAATCAACGGCCTGACGCTGGCGGAGAACCCGCTGCCTTATCGCGCAACTTACGCATACGTGCCGGAAAGTCCGGAGCTGTATGAAGAATTGACGATCCGCGAGCACCTCGAGCTCACCGCTAGGGCTTACGGATTAAACGAAGCGGATTACTTGTCGCGCTCGCAGAAGCTTCTGGAGCAATTTCAGATGCAGGACAAGCTGAACGCCTTCGCCAGCCACTTGTCCAAAGGAATGAAACAGAAGGTCATGATCATGAATGCCTTCCTTATCGAGCCTTCCTTGTACATTATCGACGAACCGTTCCTCGGCCTCGATCCTTTGGCGATCCGCTCTTTATTGGAGCTTATGGTGCAGATGAAACGCCGAGGCGCAAGTTTCCTGATTTCGTCACACATTTTGTCTACAATTGAGAAATATTGCGATAACTATGTCGTTCTGCACAAAGGGCATATGGTCGCACAGGGAGATTTAGTCGAATTGCGTCAGCAAACCGGGCTCCAGCAAGCGTCACTGGACGACATCTTCTATAAACTGGTCAAAGGGGAGTCCTTATGAATGCCATGGACCTAGACACCCGCACCCTGTGGCAGCGCAGATTCGAACATTATATGAAGGAATCCATGGGCTATCTGCAGTATGCGGCACGCAGCAATTTTTTCGGCCTGCTGTTATTTCTTGTCATCGTTTCTTCCTATTATTATGCAAAAATATTACAGCGTCTTCCGACAGATTATCCCTATCTTTGGGTCGTCCTCCTGCTGCTTGTCCCCCTGCTGGCATCAAGCCCGATTCGCACGTTGGTCAGGGGCGCCGACCGGATGTTCCTGCTTCCCGCCGAGCATCGAATGGGCCCTTACTTCCGCAGCAGCTTCATGTACAGTCTGGCTCTGCAGGCTTTCTGGACATTCATTGCCTGGGTCGTCCTATGGCCGCTGTACCACCATTGTCTCGGGTCTTCCGAACAGCACTTTCTCGTCATGCTGGTTCTTCTACTATTAATAAAGGTAGCCAATTTATTGGCAAGCTGGCAGGAGAGCCGGTTCACGAGCGAGCGGGCTAGACGGCTTTCGGCAGGCTTTCGCTGGATCGCTACGGCAGGCCTCGTATCCCTGCAATTCCTGGGCAGCGTATTCTGGGCAAGCGCAGCCGCTCTTCTGCTGACGCTCGCTTGGCTGACCGCCGCGCATTACGTCACCAAATTTGTCATCGGCTGGGATTACCTCATTACAAGGGAAAAGCAGCAGCAGGCACGGCTTTACGCCTTCTTCAACTGGTTCGTTGACGTGCCTCAGCTGGGAACGCGAATAACCCGCCGAAGCTGGATCAGCGGGGTGACGAGATTTATTCCTTTTAAACAGGATGCAACCTATCTCTACATATATATGAAAACTTTACTGCGTACCGAGCTGTTCTCCATCGTGCTGCGGGTTTCCTTGCTGGGAGCACTCGCCATCGCCGTCTCGAGCAGCCCTGCGGCGAGAACGCTTATCTTCTTGATCGCCTTACTTGTCTCGATGATCCAGCTGACACCCTTGGAGCGAGCGCACCGCTACACCTTCTGGATGGAGATGTATCCGCTGGACCGCCGGCTGAAAGCAGGCTCTGTGGCCTTCATCATCTGGGCCGTCCTGCTCTTGGAGCTGTGCATCCTCTCGGTGCCTCTGCTCATCCGCTCCACACCGATTTATTACACAGTTCCGCTTCTAGGGCTCGCTCTCATCTCGCTGGGCTGCGGCGTCATCCTTCGGCGCAAATTCGCGAAGAACGCATCACTTGAGTCCTAGCAAACGAATAGCGTTGTTTGTCGTAATTTCTGCAATCTCTTCCAGCGTAAGCCCCCGTATTTCCGCGGCTGTCTCAGCGACCAGTCGAACATAAGCCGATTCATTGCGCTTGCCGCGGAAAGGATGCGGAGTCAGGTACGGGGCATCCGTCTCGATTAACAACCGGTCCAACGGAACCTGAGCCAAGACTTCTTTGGGCTGTTTGGCATTCTTGAACGTTACCGGACCCCCGAAGGAAATATGGAAATTCATGTCGAGACATTGCTTCGCCGTCTCCCAGCTGCCCGAGAAGCAGTGCATAATGCCCCCGACCTCGGACGCTTTCTCCTCCTTCAATATGGTCAGAATATCATGATGGGCGTCCCGGTTATGAATGACGATAGGCATCCGCAGCTTCCGCGCAAGTGCGATCTGCTCCCGGAAGACACGCTGCTGTACGTCCCTCGGCGACTTATCCCAGTGATAGTCCAGCCCGATCTCCCCGATAGCGACCACCTTCTCATGCGCGCATAGCGATTCAATCCATTCCAAATCGCCGGGCATCATATCGATAGCATCCACAGGGTGCCATCCCACTGTCGTATAGATGAAATCATATTTCTCCGCAAGTTCGATGGAACTGGGAATCGTCTCCCGGTTGAATCCGACATTCACCATCCGCGTAACACCGGCATCGCGCGCACGCTGAATGACCTCCTCCTGATCCACTTGAAACTGTTCTGCATTTAGATGTGTATGCGAATCCGTCAGCATGGTAACTGTAACTCTCCCTTATCTCTTATGTATACTTTCATAATTCAGCTATTTCCTAATCCCGCTCGCCGAGCAACTTCCATAAATCCGGGTAATCCCCCGGATTCAAGCGTTCGAGAAACTCCTCCGGATAGTAGACATGATGCTTGCCCATTTGGAAGCCGCTGATCGACTGCACAATCTCCGACCGATGCGTAATTTCCGTCAGCGTCTCCTTATGATCCAGCAACAGAATCGGCAAATTGTCCTCCGTCTCCCCGGGTCTGTACACATCATAGGACTGATTCGTCGGGAAATCAATTTCCATGTAGTAGATCGGATCGAAGCCGACCTCCTCCATCACTTGCTCCATAAGCGGAATAACGCGCTGATTGGACTCATCGAAGGTGCTGTATTTATACAGCTTCCGATCCAAGAACCGCTTGCACATATCGGCCAGTACAAGGTCCTTCTCGCTCATCCAGAACGTCAGCATCGACTGCATCACGGATTCATCCAACAGCAAATAATCGTCCAGCGAAATTTGGTTCTGAATGAGGTGCAGAATCGGGTCGGTCATGAAGCCGAACGTATAATAATCCTCGTATAAATGTTTGGCCCTGGCGAAAATTTTATGCAGCAAAATCTCCGCACTCCGTGTCACCGGATGGAAATAGACTTGCCAATACATTTGATAGCGGGACATCAAATAATCCTCAACGGCATGCATGCCGCTCTCCTTGACCACAATATGCCCCCGGTAAGGGCGAATGACACGAAGAATCCGCTCCAGATCGAACGTACCGTAGTTAACGCCGGTGAAATACGCATCCCTCAGGAGGTAGTCCATCCGATCGGCATCCAACTGAGAGGAGACTAGGGAAACGACGATTTCCTCGCTATAGGATTTGCAGATAACGCCAGCCACCTTTTTCGGAAAATCAGGCGAAACCCGGCTGAGTACCCTGTTGACCTCCGTATCGCCAAGCACGATTTTGCAGGACCAGTCTTCATGCCTCGTACCGAAAGCTTTCTCGATGGAATGGGAGAAGGGGCCATGGCCCAAATCGTGAAGCAGCGCCGCACACAGGCACAACAGCCGTTCTTCCTTCGGCCAGTCTTCATATTGATTGCGCTCGAACTGAGAAATGATTTTGCGCGTAACTTCATATACGCCGAGCGAATGCGAGAACCGGCTATGCTCTGCACCATGGAAAGTTAAATACGAGGTACCCAATTGCCGGATGCGGCGCAGTCGCTGAAACTCCCGCGTATTGATTAAATCCCAGATCGTATCATCCTGTACGTAAATATATTTATGAACCGGATCTTTAAACACTTTCTCTTCTTTCATCTGTCCACAACCTCTCTTCCTTCCATTCTACATACTTTCGACATTTCCATCCAACACTTCGACAAGGTATGTCGTATTTTGTCGAATTAGCAAATTCCAATTTTTCTTAGCCTCGACCTCTGCGTACCCATTGGCCAATTCATCCTTTTATCGCGGAATGGTAGTAATATATTATTTACAAACCCCTATTCTATAAGGTTTTTCGCTCTTTTTCATGCAAAACGGGTTTTTGAAAAAAAATGAATTTTATGCTTGAAAGAGCGAAAAACCAGTTGACTATTTTGGGAATGGTTGGTATCATAAGACAAGAAGATATGTCGAAACATGACGATATTGATAAAATTTTAATAAAATCGAAAGGGGTTTACATAGATGATGAAATCTACGGGTATTGTAAGAAAAGTTGACGAGTTGGGGCGCGTCGTAATTCCAATTGAATTGCGCCGTACGCTAGGTATTGGCGAGAAGGACGCTTTGGAAATTTATGTAGATGGCGAACGCATCATGCTTAAGAAATATGAGCCTGCCTGCATCTTCTGCGGGAATGCCGAAGGCGTTTCGTACTTTAAGGGAAAAATTGTTTGTCATATTTGTTTAGCAGAGATGCCAACACCTGTGACAAAATAAGAAAAATAGTATATAATAGAAGTAGCACTTATCCTATTGGTAATTCTAACCTTTTTCATATCTCCTCTAATCTCTAATCGTGTTGGCTCCGGCCACAGGTTAGAGATCTTTTTTTGTCCGGAACGCAGGGAACCTTGCTTGCGGTTCCCTCTCCCCAACCCCGATCGGCACCCTCGCCTTAACGATCAAGCAAAGCATTGTAGACGTCTCGCTTGGAAAGCCCGCGGTCGCTCGCCACCTGCTTCATGGCTTCCTTCCGGTCGCTGCCTTGCGCCTCATAATGCTCGACATGCTCGGCAAGCGTCTTCGCCTCCCACCAGCCGTCCGCGGCCTCCTTGGCCGCTTCGGCCGACGCGCCTTCGGCGATCAAGCAGTATTCGCCCTGCGGCGGATTCTGCTCCAGGAACGCCAGGCACTCTGCAATCGTGCCGCGCACGAACTCCTCGTACCGCTTCGTCAACTCGCGGGCCATACACACCCGGCGCTCCGGCCCCCACACTTCCGCCATGCGGGCAAGTGTCTTGTCGACGCGGTGCGGCGATTCATAGAACAGCAGCGTCTCCTGCGCATGCTGCAGCCCTTCCAGCACCTTCGTCTGCTCCTTTTTCTCCCGGGGGAGAAATCCAACGAAGGTGAAACGCTCTGTCGGCAAGCCTGATGCAATCAGCGCCGACAGGGCTGCATTCGCGCCGGGCACCGGTACCACCGGCGCGCCCTGCTCTATGGCCATCCTCACCAGGTCGTAGCCTGGATCGGAGATGGCCGGCAGACCCGCATCGCTGACCAGCGCGATGCTCTGCCCTTCAAGCAGCAAGCGGACGAGCTCCGGGCCGCTTGCCTGCTTGTTGTGTTCGTGATAGCTGACGAGTCGCGTGGCGACTTCGAAGTGCGTCAGCAGCTTGCGGGTTTGCCGCGTGTCCTCTGCGGCAATCAGGTTCACTTCCTTCAGGATGCGGATCGCCCGGAAGGTCATGTCTTCAAGGTTGCCGATCGGTGTGGCAACCAGATAGAGCGTACCTGCGGCGCTCCCGTCTTCGCGATAACTTTTCTGCACATGCAAGCTCAATGTCAGTTCCCTCTTCGCCTATAGTCTGTTCTACCTTTACGCTTCTGAAAACTCTAACGAGGCTCTGCCCCCGTAATAAATGTCTTTCAGTTCTTTGCAGTACTCCTGGTTCTCATCATAGACGATAAGTGGAGGCAGCGTACGGATTTCGGGCTTTCCATCCTTGATCGCCTCGATCAGCACCATCATCGCCTCTTCGCCGGCCCGGGCATGAACGTAGCGAATCCGCTTCGGCTCCAGGCGGTATTTCCTCATCAAGCATATGATGTCGACCACACGCGTAGCCCGATGCACCATCGCTGTCTTCCCGCCTGCTTTCACCAGCTTCGCACACGCAGCAACGACATCCTCCAGGTTGCAATGAATCTCATGCCGGGCTGCCGCAACATGCGCGTTCACGTTCTGTTCTCCGTTCGGTACAGGCAAATACGGCGGGTTCACCGTTACGGCATCGAACTGCCCGTGGCCCAAGGTGCCATGAATCGTTTTGAGGTCACCTTGTATCATATGCAGCCTGTCCCCCAAATCATTCAACACGGCATTGCGCACCGCCATATCGGCCAGCCGCTCCTGAATCTCAACGCCCCAGATCTCCGCGCGCGTTCGTGTGGATAAGAGCAGCGGTACGACCCCGTTGCCCGTACATAAGTCAATGACGCGGCCTTTCGGCGGCAAGCTGCAGAACCGTCCCAGCAGGACAGCATCCATCGAGAAGCTGAACACTTCGTCGCTTTGAATGATTTTCAAATCATAAGTCAGTAAATCGTCAATTCGCTCGGTTGGTCTGAGTGGCACCATTCGTCAATTTCATTCCTTTGCTAAGTCTTGCTGAGTTATGGAAAAAAACCGTAAGGCATACACCCCTACGGTCAATTGCTCTTATTTATTTAAAAAGGATAAGCAAAACAAACAATCTCCCTCAGTCCGAAGGTGACCATAGTACACATTGCAAATATGGAAGCCTTCATTGTACAAGCGGGTCAAATTATCATATCCGGCTCCCGGCATGGACACCGGTTCCTCCGCAACGCCGACAGGCTTCTCGACAACCGTTTCCTCTTGCCGGATCAGTTTGCGCAGCTGCTGATTCTCTATGCTTAGTCGCTTATTTTCTTCAATGAGTATAATGATTTGCTTCTTCAAGGCGCCTAGTTCCGCATAAGTGGCACCCATTCTTTCTTCGATTCCATCTATTTGTCCAAAAATATCCTGTTTATCCACGCTTTCACCTCTAGTGCCATGCATGCTTACTGGCCAGCGCCTCCTTGGATCCTACTGTCGCTATTCTTGTTCAACTACATCGTCGAAAGGTAAATCAAGTGTTTTGCCTAGTTCAAACAGCTGAACTTTGGCCGTACGCTCATTGATGTTTAATCCTAATACCTTACCGTTACCAAAAGAGGTGATTACATGCCTTCCGACGGTTGGCAATGAATCCTTCGCACTTTCATAATTGTCGTGCTCATACTTGAGACAGCACATCAACCTGCCGCATAAGCCGGAAATTTTCGTCGGATTGAGCGATAAATTCTGATCCTTGGCCATCTTGATCGATACCGGCTCAAAATCACCCAAGAACGACGAGCAGCATAAGATCCGGCCGCACGGGCCGATCCCGCCCAGCATCTTCGCTTCGTCCCGCACGCCAATTTGGCGCAGTTCGATCCGGGTCCGGAAAATACTCGCCAAATCCTTCACCAGCTCGCGGAAATCGACCCGCCCTTCAGCCGTGAAGTAAAAAATGATTTTATTGCGGTCAAAGGTATACTCTACGTCCACAAGTTTCATCTTAAGATTATGGTCTTTGATTTTGTCGTGGCACGTCTGGAAGGCATCTTTGGCTGCTTTTTTATTCTCTTCGACCAAATCAGCATCCGAATCATCCGCAATGCGAATGACCTTCTTGAGCGGCAGCACAACGTCGTTCTCTTTGACATTCTTCTTGCCTACGACCACTTTGCCGTATTCCACACCGCGAGCGGTTTCCACAATGACGGCACTTTCTTTCTCGATCGGCAAATCGATCGGATCGAAATAATATATTTTACCCGCTTTTTTGAAGCGGACGCCTACAACCGAATACATTTTACACCCCCTGCATCTCCACGAGCATTTTCTCTATAACCAGCTGAGAATTGGCATTGAAGCGCAGTCGCTTTTGCAAATCTACGGCTTGCTCCATCATACGCACCCAGACCGAAACGTCCCGGCTAAGCGCGAGGGAGCTCATCCAGTCCAGCTGGTCGTTATATACAAGCTTGTCCCTGCGCTCTAAACGCAGCTGCACCATATCTTTAAACCAGAGGATCAACAAGTCGAAAAGACTCGACATATGCTCCGCAAGCTCTGTTTTCACAATTCGTTGTTGAACCGTAATCATAGAAGTAGGAAACCGCGTGAGTGTCTCCTTCGCTAATTGTAACATTACGGTTCTCATTTCTGCAAACCAATTCGCACCGATCAGTTCCCTTGCAGCTTGCAATCCTGCGGTTAAATGCGCGGCGGGCTGTACAAGCGTTGAGGGATAGCCCTCCTCCAGGAGTGCCAGGATCATCTGTTCACGCGGCATAGGCGTGAATTGGATCCACTGCGCCCGCGATTGAATCGTCGGCAGCAGCGCGTTGCCATTCTCCGTAATCAGAATCGCAATGACTCGCGAAGTCGGCTCTTCCAAGAATTTCAGCAGACTGTTGGCAGCCTGCACCGTCATTTTATCCGCGTGATGCAACATATAGATTTTCGTGCCGGAAGCTGTTGCGCGATAAGCGAACTCCTTCTGCAGCTCACGGATTTGCTCGATCTTGATCGAAGCTCCCTCCGGACTAACGATATGCAAATCAGGATGATTCCCGTGCTCCACCTTGCGGCACTCCAGACATTCGCCGCAGGCATCATCCGTCCCGTGCTGACAATATATCGCTTTGGCCAAAGCGATCGCCATGGCTGAACGCCCTGTTCCCACAGGTCCGCTAAATATGTAGGCATGAGACAGCTTATCTTGTCGCAGCCCGTTCTGCAGAAGCTGCTTCGCCGCAGCTTGTCCCGGTATGGATTGGAAGGACATTCGTTCTGGCACCATCCTAGAATAACAAATTAATCAGCATCCCTCGGATTTCTCCGATTTTCTGCAAAATTTCAATGCGCCCCTGCTCGCTCTCCAGCAGCTCATCCGCCAAGGAGAGAAGCTCCAGGTCGATTTCTTCCAACAGCTTATATCGCTTCGAACGGCCGCGTCGGTCCCAGCCCTTCGTATCTCGTAA
This sequence comes from Bacillus sp. 3255, assembly GCF_031456485.1. NCBI lineage: Bacteria > Bacillati > Bacillota > Bacilli > Caryophanales > Bacillaceae > Bacillus > Bacillus sp. 3255. Next base: position 4,089 of record NZ_JAVDUS010000032.1, on the reverse strand, counting down.
ATTAACGCCGCGGCGAGCCGTTTCCTCCAGGAACTGTTTGATCAACAGCTTATACTGAAGCAGCTCTCTCACCGTCATCGCCCGCGACAGACGGTCTCCCTGCAGCGTAATTTGCTGCACCATTCTGGACAATTGCTCCTGCGTAAACTTCTCATCATGCTGCTGCATGATTTCAGAGAAATTCCGGGGGGCCATCTGTGGCGGCGGGACGTTCTCATTCACTTTGACGTTCTTACCGATGGGCTGCCACCCCGGATTAATTTTCACCGTACATCCATCCTCGTATAGATCTAATTTACAATGCGATCAGTAATGCTCGAAGCGTTCGACCGGCAGTACGAAAACCGCCGCTCCGCCCACTTGCACTTCCACCGGAAACGGAATGTAGGAATCCGTCGTTCCTCCCATCGGAGAAACCGGCGTAACGAGCTGCTCCCGAATCTTGCAATTGGCGCGAATGACTTGCATAACTTCCTGGACTCTCTCATCTTCCGTACCGATCATGAACGTTGTGTTCCCTGCGCGAAGGAATCCGCCTGTACTTGCCAATTTCGTCGCACGAAACCCTTCCTTGATCAAAGCATTGGAAAGACGGTTGCTATCTTTATCTTGCACTACGGCTACGACTAGTTTCATAGGGGTTGCCTCCTCTTATTATAAACTAAGAATGCATTTTCTGCTTTAGGGAGAAAAATGCTCCCTATGCAAAATGTTCCTCTAGCAGTCGGCTGCATTGAGTCCAAATGTCCTCCGCAATCTCCTCCACGCTGCGGTTCGCATCGATTACTCTTACGCGATCAGGATGATCGGCTGCAATCTGATGAAAGCCTTCCCTTACCCGGCTATGGTAATCGACATGCTTCTGCTCGATGCGGTCCAGCTGCTCGGCAGCGCCGCTCGCTCCTGCTGCTCTCTGATGCAATCTGGCCATGCTGACCTCTACAGGAACATCCAGAATGAAAGTGCGCGTCGCTTGCAGTCCGGAGCTGGCATAGCGCGAAATTGCCTTGACTTGCTCAACGTCAACGCCAAGCCCATATCCTTGATACGCAACACTTGCATCGATGAACCGGTCGCATAATACGATCCGTCCTGCTTCAAGCGCCGGTATAATCAATTGGTGAACATGCTGCGCTCTGGAAGCCGCATACAGCAGCACTTCCGCCTGATCCACCATCTCCTCGTTAACCGGATCCAGAATGATGCTGCGAATCTTGTCGCTGATCGCGGTTCCGCCCGGTTCTCGCGTAACGAGGACATCATGTCCTAATTTCCCCAGCTCCTCACCTAATTTCTTCAACTGCGTCGTTTTGCCTGAGCCGTCCGGCCCTTCAAACGTAATGAATATTCCGTTCACTCTTCCTCCTGCATGCTGCTTTACCAGTCGATATAAAATAGTTTATGTGTATATCTTCAACTTGTGTGTCTGACCGAATTCTGTACCTTGAAACTTGATTCCACTTGCTGCAAGCTGCTCCAGCGCTTGGACTATCGATTCTGTGATGATTTCGCCGGGGTAAAGATAAGGAACGCCTGGTGGATACGGGATGACCATATCCGCAGACTTCATGCCCACCGCATCCTGAATGCTTACCTTCCTCACCGCTTCCTCCCCTTGCTTCGCGCCTGATCTTTCTCTCAGATCAAAAGCCACCGGCGAAGAGATTCGTGTGTAGTAGGGTAATTTAAGTATATTCGAGATGGGCGCCTGAAGTTCCTTCTTTTGTTTCGGCGCGTCCAAACAAATGTTATTCAATGCATCTGCGACCCTTAACATCTCCGCACGGCTCGTAGCCGGCGTGAATACGAGCAGCACATGGCGGGCATCCGTCATTTCTATGTAAACGCCTTGCTCCTCCAACCGCTCCTTGAGCTCTGTCGGAGTCAGCCTATTCGTTGCATCATATAGGGCGACCTTGAACGGGTCCGACGTCTCGCGGCCTTCTTCACTCACGTCTGTTGGTTGAACCGCCGGGAATTCCTTCGGGAAATAGTGAAACCTGCTTATTCCATCCAGCAAGGATCTGAATTCTGTCACGACGGCAATCCCTGCTGCCATCCATGCCTGACCTTCCGTATGCATCCTCTTTCTGGCCAAATCCAAAGAGGCCATTATCGGATACGAAGGACTCGAGCTCTGCAGCATCCCGAGCAGCCACCGGATGGCGCCGCGGTCGATGAGCGGACCTTGCAGATGGAGCATAGCGCCCATTGTCATGGCTGTCAGCATCTTATGCGTGGATTGCACAACCGCGTCCGCACCTTGCGAGAGAGCGGAGGCCGGAACCTGCGGATGAAAGCCATAATGTGCCCCATGCGCTTCATCCACAAGCAGCACCTTCCCATGGGCATGCATCAGCTCGGCGAAAGGCGTCAATTCCGTGCCGATACCGTAATAATTCGGATTGGTGAGGAAGAGCCCTTTGGCCTCGGGATACTGCTCCAGTGCTTGTCTCACATCCTCTATGCGTACACTGGCCGCTATCCCTGTTTCCGAATCGATGGCCGGGGCAATGAACACTGCTCTTGCTCCAGCTAACATAAGTCCATGCAGGACTGATTTATGAACGTTCCTTTGTACGAGCAATATATCGTTTCTTTCACAAACGGCTGAAATCATCGCCAAGTTCCCGACTGTACTGCCCCCAATGAGAAAATGCGTCTCCTCCGCTCCGAAACAGTCCGCGGCCAGCTGCTCCGCCTCCAGAATCACACCCTCGGCGTGGTGCAAATCGTCCAGACCTGTTATTTCGGTGAAATCGACCGACATCACTTGTTGCAAATAATCAGCCCCCTCGCTCAGCAGGCCTTGGCCTGACTTATGTCCGGGGACATGGAGGCTTACCGGGTTCCGTGCTTGATGATCGACCATCGCTTGAAACAGCGGTGCCCGGTGCCGGCTGTCCTGGTGATTGCTTTGAGAATTGCTATCCATTCGCTAGAGGCTCCTTGAACTTTCTACTTAGTACCCTTATAGTAGTGGATTGAAGCCAAAAAAACAAAAAAGCTTCCGAACAGAAGCTTCTCCCATTAATTCATATAATGCTGTTTAGAATTCCCTGTATAAAATGCTTTTTTCATCTGCTTCACGAAGAACGGGTATTTCTGATCGCTCACATTGGTTCTCACAATTTCACCGCTGCATTCATCGCAAATGAAAGCTGTAATAATATGAATGCCGCCAATACGCTGCTGCTCACAGATCATACATATCCCAATTCGGTTCTCCTCCATATGAATCACCCCATGTTCTTTTACTATTAGTATATCCGGCTCGCGATTCTCCCAAACTAGCTAAACGCTCATATTTTGGAAGGAATGTGCCGATATACCCTAATATAAGATTAACCGGCTTACGGAGGTCAGCATCCATGTCCACGAAACAAGAAGCAACTCTCTCCAAGCAATCTACGATTTATAGCTATACTTTAGTTAAACGAATTTATCATTCCCTGTATAAAAAGATCTTATATCTTCTAGTTTTAGCGCTAGCACTCTTCTTCAAATTCGACCCCGAGAACTGGCTCCCTCTCTTGCTGGGCTACCCGATTCTACTTGTGTTTCATACGCTGCTCGTGCGCGTCTATTTTCAATACACCATCGGGATGGCTATGCGAGGGTGGACTTATCGCTGGGGCGTCTTCTGGTGCGGATCGCTGCCAGAGGGACATGCTTCCGTGAAGCTCGTTAATCGCATCCAGCTCCACTTGTTCTGGATCGGACTTTCCATGATCATGCTGCTCTATCCATGGATTCCTCATCCTTGGCTCCTCTACCTCGTGATTTTCCACTTGTGGATGCTCATGCCGCGGCTATGGATGCTTTTTCGTTTCCGTCCATACCGGAAGAGCGGTTTGATCAAAATTACGGAAAAAGAGACCTCTTGCTACCTGCAATAACAGGCGGTAAAGGGTCTCTTTGACATGCAGCCGCTTTGCCGGCAGTTGCGTACATACAAAAAAACCTTCCTGAGATTTCTCTCAGAAAGGCTTTTTCTCGTGCTTGGCAACGTTCTACTCTCCCAGAACCCTGCGGTTCAAGTACCATCGACGCTGGAGGGCTTAACGGTCGTGTTCGAGATGGGAACGC
>NZ_JAVDUS010000031.1:0-88021 GCF_031456485.1 Bacillus sp. 3255 | reverse complement strand
AGTTGAACGATTGCTCGCTCATTTATTGAAAGCTGAATAGCTCAATTGACTTGCTAGCGAGATTATTAATCTCATGTTTGAACGATTGCTCGTTCATGTATACTCACTCGTTGTTCAGTTTTCAAAGATCAATGTCTTCCTTATTAATCCATCGCCTTCAAAAGCGACTTGATCAATATACCACATCGGCCTACCCGATTGCAAGAACTTTTTTTAAATCATTTTGTTCTTTTGTTCGACCGCCGAAGCGACAAGAAATAATATAACAAAATCGCAAAGGCATTGCAAGCATTTCGCCTTTTGTAAAATATGGAATAGAAAAAAACTCCGGTGCCTCAACCTCAAGCACCGGAGCTTCAACGAATTAACCTTCACTTCCAATAAAGATGTAGCGCGCTAGGATCAGAACCGCCAGCACCCACATGAGCCAGTGAACCGAATAGCGTTTCTCGCTTTTGCCGCCCAGATTAGCAGCAGTAGCCAGAACAACGTAAGTTACGATGCCGAAGGAAATCCCGTTGGCAATGTTATACGTGAAAGGCATCAAGACAATAGTCAGGAACGCCGGAATCGCAATAACGAAGTCTTGGAAATCAATTTCACGAATCGATTGTACCATTAGAACGCCAACTACGATCAACGCTGCCGCTGTCGCGGAGCCAGGAATCAGCATCGCAATCGGAGCCAGGAACAGTGCCAGTAAGAAACATACGCCTGTCGTTACGGCTGTCAAACCTGTACGTCCGCCCTCAGCTACACCCGCAGCGCTTTCTACGAAAGCCGTAACAGTGCTTGTCCCTACCAGCGCACCGCCGCTAACGCCTACGGCATCAACGAACATGGCTTTACCTACGCGCTTGTTGCCTTCTTCCTTGTTCTTCATAATACCTGCACGGTTCGCTGTACCGACCATCGTTCCGAACGTATCGAACAGCTCAACGAATGTAAAGGTTGCGATAACCGAAACGATACCAGTCGTCATAATGCCCGCGAAATCGAAATCGGCAAAACGCAGCTTGGACAAATCCGGAACCCATGTCGTGTCTTTACTGGTCAGCGTGCCGAGATCAACCATACCCATGAAGTACCCGATCACCGTCGTGGCCAAAATTCCGAACAAGATAGCGCCGCGAACACGAAGCACCATGAGAATGGAGATAACCAAAATACCTACGATAGTTAAAATAACACCTTTATTTTCTAGCGATCCCATGTGAAACACAGTTTCAAATGAAAGAACGTCTGTAAACTGATGAGCTTTAATGTCTTGGCCGCTCTCAACCGCAACGGTCAAAATCCCGCTGTTCTTGAAGCCGATCATCGCGATAAACAATCCGATCCCGACCGTGATCGCATGCTTCAAGCCATCCGGAACGGCGACAAGGAGCATCTGACGAATTTTCGTAACGGTCAAAATAATAAAGATGATCCCCGAGATAAACACGGCAGTTAAAGCCATGGAGAACGTAAACTTGCCTTGCGAGGTTAAAATAATCGTTGCGAAATACGCGTTCAATCCCATTCCCGGCGCAAGCGCAACAGGAAAGTTAACGAATAATCCCATTGCGATCGTCATGACGCCCGCAGCAATGGCCGTTGCCAAGAAAATCGAAGTCCAGTCACCGCCGGTAGCCCCCGATTTGAACGCGCTCAGCACGTCCGGGTTAACCGCAAGGATGTAAGCCATCGTCATGAACGTCGTGATCCCCGCCATGATTTCCGTTCTTACTGTCGTGCCGTTTTGTTTCAACTTGAAAAAGCGATCCATTTTTCCTACTCCTCCTATTGAATGGTGGGGAACAGCAAAAAACCCGGAATCGATGTTGCCTGATTCCGGGTACGAAAAAGGAGCTTCCATATGAGAGGCCGCCCCTTCTATGCATAGCACAAAAAGTCGTAGTAACCCATATAGATTCCGTTCCTTTTTTTCGTAGCCAGATCATTTGCGGTGATCTCGTAGAAACTCTCGGGCCAATCCCCAAGATTATACGAAAAACTGTTATCCAACTCACATTTTAGTGCGGAACTAACCCTTTGTCAAATAAAAAAGACGAACATTAACGGGTTAAATTTTCCCATAATGTTCGTCTTTTCCATTTATGCTATTCCCACTCAATCGTAGCAGGCGGTTTAGACGTAATATCGTACACAATCCGGTTCACGTTCTCAACTTCATTGACGATACGAACGGAGATTTTCTCGAGCACATCCCACGGAATACGCGCCCAGTCGGCGGTCATGCCGTCGATGGAAGTAACCGCACGGATGCCGACGGTGTAGGAGTAAGTTCTTGCATCGCCCATTACGCCTACGCTTTTCATACCAGGCAGCGCCGTGAAGTACTGCCAAATTTCGCGGTCCAGACCGGCTTTGGCAATCTCGTCGCGAAGGATTGCATCGGATTCACGAACGATATGCAGCTTGTCCTCCGTCACTTCGCCCAATACGCGAATCGCCAGACCAGGACCTGGGAACGGCTGTCTCCATACGATAGCCGCAGGCAGTCCGCACTCCTCGCCGACTTTGCGCACTTCGTCCTTGAAGAGCGTTTTGAGCGGCTCCACGAGCTTGAACTTCATATCTTCCGGCAGACCGCCGACGTTGTGATGCGATTTGATCGTTTGCGCCGTCGCCGTACCGCTCTCTACGATATCCGTATAAAGCGTCCCTTGCGCCAGGAAAGTGAAATCATCGAACTTGCCGGACTCTTCTTCGAACACGCGAATGAATTCCGTGCCGATAATTTTCCGTTTTTGCTCCGGATCGTCCACACCGGCCAACTTGCCGAGGAAACGCTCGCGGGCATCGATTTTCACCACGTGCATATCGAATTTGCCGACGAAAGTATCCATGACGCTCTCCGCTTCGCCTTTGCGCAGCAAGCCGTGATCAATAAACATACAAGTAAGTTGATCTCCGATCGCTTTATGCAGCAGAATGGCAACCACGGAGGAATCTACGCCGCCGCTGAGTGCGCAAAGCACTTTCTTGTCGCCGACTTCTTCGCGAAGCTCCTTCACCATATCTTCAACGAAGGAAGACATCGTCCAGTCGCCGTGACAGCCGCACACACCGTAGATGAAGTTGTTGATCATTTCATTCCCTTGAACGGAATGGCGAACCTCCGGGTGGAACTGAACCGCATGGATATTGCGATCGCGATTGCTCATCGCAGCAATTTCCAGCGAATCGGTGCTTCCCTCGATGACGAAGCCTTCAGGCAGCACGGCAACGTGGTCGCCATGGCTCATCCATACCGTTTGTTTCGCGTCCAAGCCTTTGACAAGCGGGCTTTCATTCGTGAAGGAAAGATCAGCTTTCCCGTATTCACGCGTATGAGCGCGCTCTACTTTTCCGTTCAATTGGTGGGCAATCAACTGCATACCGTAGCAAATGCCCAAAATTGGAATACCCAAATCATAAATTTTCGGATCAACAGCTGGAGCTCCCTCACCGTACACGCTCGACGGACCGCCCGAGAACACAATACCTTTCGGCTGAAGCTCACGAATTTTCTCGACCGTCGTATTGAACGGCAGCAATTCGCTGTATACGCCCAAATCACGAATTCGTCTAGCAATCAGCTGGTTGTACTGGCCTCCAAAATCTAAAACGACGATCATTTCACTCGGTTTACTCATTATCCGACCTCCTAGTTTCATAGCGATTAAGGTGCTTAGGGGTCCCTTGTCCGCTTACCGCTATTTATAGGTACTAATTTTAAACATTAGGTACCTAGGATGTAAAGGGGTTTAATGTGTCTTTTGGATGGCTTTCCAAATCGCCGCAATTTCCCGCTTCGTGTAGGGTGCCGAACCCGCCGTGTCATAGCGGATGCTTTCATACATTAAGGCGAATTGAAGCAGCGCTTGTTTCTGGGCGTGCTGTCTGAGATTCAGTCCGGTCACGTAGTCCCGCACGGTTTGGTCTTTGGGCTTGGCGCCATGCTTGCGAAACAGCTGCAGCCACAGCCGGTCCATGTAAGGGACAAGCGGGTGTGCGTTGCGATCGCGGTAAAACGGTACCAGCGCAGTTCTAGCCATAAACCCTTTGCGTTTCAAATAGAGAAGAACACCGGCCGCCATAGCCATAATCCCTGCCAGAATTATCATAAGGTTGCGATTGGCCCGCGCATAGTCAAGCGCTTTGTCTTTCGCAGCCTGCAGCCACTCGCCGGTATGACCCGCAAAGCCGCCAGGCAGCGGGACGTTCATCAGCGAAGCCGTCATGGCGGATTGCTCCATCGCCGCCGTCGTCAAGGTTTCACGCGGATGGTCGGAAGAAATCCCCGAGAAACCCGGCGTTGGCTCGAACGGAACCCAGCCCATAGACGGGAAATAAACTTCAACCCACGAATGCGCATCCTGGTTGCGAACGAGCACTTCTTGCAGCGGCTCTATACCGCCGTCATCCGCTTGAAGCGTTCCCGGCGCGAACCCTTTCACCCACCGGGCCGGCACACCGACGGAACGCAGCATCACGACCATCGCCGTGGAGAAATGATCGCAGTAGCCGGTCTTATCCACGAACAGAAAGTGGCTGACGAAATCCTCGCTGCGGCTCGGACGCGTCGGCTTTTCCAGACTGTATGTATACGTATGGCTCAAATACTGCTCCACCGCGACCGCTTTGGCATAAGGCGTCGCCCGGTTCGCCGTCACCTGCTCAGCCAAGCTGCGGACAGAACGGGGCAATGCATCCGGCAGCTGCAAATAATCGCGGGCGATCTCCTCCGGGTAACCTCCCCTATCCGCATTCAGCAAGGCGGGATCTTCCTTGAGGGGTTGAACGGTGATTTTGTAATACGATAACGGATCTGCAATTTCGGGCAAAGTCAATTTGCCTGTGAACGGAGAGCCCAGCAGTTGACTGGGTGACAACGGTTTCCCTTTGTCCGTCAGAAGCGTGTCCACACCTATTAGATTTCCACCTGCAAACAGCTGCTTATTCGGAGATTTGTCATTCCATAAAACTTCTTGCGTAACCGTCGAGCCCGAAGGGTTCGACAGCGGAAGTACAAAAGGCTCCAGCGCTTGATTCGTCTGGGTCCAGCCTTTGCCGTCGTAGAAGTTTTTGGACTCTCCGCGCCAATAGGTCAGCTCGGAGGTCTTGGCCGTAAATGCAGGGGTCGTATCTACCTGGAGAGGACCTCCCAGGGCAGTGTCATTGTTGCCATAGCCTGATTTGGCCGCCCCTGCAACGGCACCTCCGCCGGAAGCATAATCTTCGTTATACAGCTCGAACAAGCGGTCGGACAAATAATCCCAGCTGACCGGTTTCATCAGCGGCTGCGGATCCGCCTCCTTGGCCGAATACCAGGCCGCCCCTGCCAATAAGCCCACCAGAGCGGCAGTTGCAGCCATCCACTGCACAGACCGGCCCGGGCGGACCGGCGCAAAGCCGTACGTTTGCTCGATGCGGGCAAGATTAAGCAGCGCCAGCAGCAGCAGCCCATATCCTAGTGTGCGTATGATCCCGTGTGCCGTATCCGCGCCCAACACCAGCTGCAGAACGACCAAATAGATCAGCGTAGCACCGACGAACCAGAGGCTGTGCTGCCTCTGCAGCATAAGTACCTGAATGACGGATATGAGCAGCGACCATCCCAACAGGAAGAACAGCGTCCTTAACTCGCCGCTGACGAGCTCGAAACGCCCCTGGGTCAGATGCCCCGCATCCTGAGCGAAGGCGCGCACCACGTCAAGGACCCATGCCCCGGACATGAAGCTCTCACGGTTAAACATGAACCCGATGAACAGCAGAATGAGCGCCGCTTTGGCGGACCAGCCCCATGCGTAAGGCACTTTGAAGCAATCGATCGCGATGCATATGGCGAAGACAACAAGAACAGGCCCTGTAGCAAGCGACGCGTCGGCCATCCAGGCCAGGGGATGAAGCCACTCGGAGACAAGCAGGAAGAGCAGAAGTGAAGTAAGGATGTCCCGGACAAAGGTCGTCTGCTGATGCAGCGATATCGATGACGGCGATAGCGGCGCCGCGCCGGATATCCTGCTTTTATGAATTACGAGGCCGGACGGGGGAACGCCACCGGACTCGGACGGTATCAACAAGCGCGATTCGCGCCTTGGTTCAAGCGGTTGCATCCGCAACACCTCCTTGCTTCGGCCACAGGCGAACGGGATGCGGCACCTCGGTGAAGCTGCATCCTGCGGCCTGCAGCTGCGATGCCCCCTCTCGTTCGGCGACCGAGAGAGAAGGCTTGGCGTGCACGTAGATCACGTGCACGGACCGGCGCCTGGTGCGCGCATCCGCGACCGCGCGCACCAGCGCCACATCCAGCGTCGATGTGATGCACAGCATCGACGCATCCGGCGGCAAGGCCGCCGCCTCTTTCCTGACGAGGTCAGGAAAGGTCATGGCGGGCTTGCCGCCCACGCTCGCGAGCACCTCGTACGCGAGCGTCAGATCAGGGCGAATCGTCGGAGCGATTCGCCTGCCGCCGGAGCTGCTGGCGAAGCCGCAGCTCTCGCGCCCGCCGGCGGCGGCTTCGAAGAAGCCGGCCGCGAGGGCGACGCCCTTCTCCAGCAGCGGCTGTGCCGCTTCGGCTGGGCCCGCCGCGGGCGCGGCGTCGAGCAGCACCATCCGCTTCGCGGAGACGGCCTGCTCGGGTTCCTTGGTCATCAGCCGGTTCAGCCGGGCGGATGATTTCCAATGGATGCGGTGATACGGATCGCCGCTGACATAGTCGCGGACTCCGCCGATAAGCGGAGTCTCGGTTCTCGGACCGCGGGCGGCTGAAATGTCTCCGTCGTCCGCGTGGAACGTCATGCCGGAGTGGCTGAGCGTATCCGGCTTCGGAAATACGACGCACCGGTGAAGCTCATCGCGATGCGTGCGGCGCACGGCGAAGCCGAAGAGATCCCCGGCAACCGCCTCGCAGCCGGCGAACCGGTACACGCCGCGGAGCAGTGCCGTGATTTTGTAATCAATAGCGATAGCGGATTTAAACCACGGGAACAACAGCTTGCTGTACACCAGCTTGGCACCGCTTCCTTCGTGAATCCACGTTTCTTTGAGCACCAGCCAGGGCAGGGGCAATCGGGCGGGATGGCTGACAGCCAAAGAGACCCTCAAGTCTTCTCCCGACACGAACACTTCGGCCGACAGCTGCCGGCTGATCGTCAGCCCCCGCAGCGCAAAAACATAAAACAATCCGGCTTGCAGCCAGATCAGAGTCAAACAAATGCCTAAATACCAAGCGGCATATCCGCCTTGCCGGTAGGCCAGCAGGACGGACAGCAAGCAGCCTGCGAAGAGCAGCGACGTTTTACCCCAGCTTTTCATGAGTAAGCCCCCTACTTCGTTGAAACATAACGGAGCACGGGAGTTTGCTGGGCGGCTAGCAAATCGGCCAAAAGCCGCTCCGCCGTCTTGCCGGTCATCCGGGCTTCGGATGTCAGGATGAGCCGGTGACTCCATACCGGGAGCACCAGATCTTTGATATCGTCCGGTACGACGAAGCTTCTGCCTTTTATGTAAGCCGAGGTTTGCGCAGCGCGCATAAGCGCGTGGGAAGCTCTCGGGCTGGCGCCGAGGTACAGATCGGGATGTTCCCGCGTCGCCAGGGCCAAGCGGACGATGAAATCCTTGAGCGTATTATCGACATGAATCATAGCGGCTTCCCTTTGCAATTGCACGAATTCGTCCTGCACGATGACGGGCTTCACCCCCTCGATCGGATGGCGCTCTTGCAGCCGGTCCAGCATCAAAATCTCTTGATCCGGCGTCGGGTAGCCCAGCGACAGCTTCATGAGGAACCGGTCCATCTGCGCTTCGGGCAGCGCGTACGTCCCCTCGTAATCCACCGGGTTTTGCGTAGCCAACAGAACGAACGGTTTAGGCAGCTCATAGCCTACGCCATCCACGGTCACCCGTTTCTCTTCCATCGCCTCCAGGAAGGCGGACTGTGTCTTGGGCGAAGTGCGGTTGCACTCGTCCGCCAAGACGATCGGGGTCATTAGCGGCCCGGGGCGAAACTCGAATTCGCCGGTTTTGGCATTATACACCGACACCCCCGTCACATCCGAAGGCAGCAAATCCGGCGTACACTGAATTCTTTTAAACTCGCAACCAATCGTTCTGGCCAAGGCGCGTACAAGCATCGTTTTCCCTACGCCCGGCACGTCTTCCAAAAGGAGATGACCACCGCTCAGCATCGCGATAAACGCCTGCTCGATCGTCTCTCTTTTGCCTACGATGACTTTCTCTACGTTCATGATCATCCGTTCCACGAGAGGCTGCGGCTGATCGAATATTCGCGTCTTCGACTGCATAGTCAAGAAGCCTCCTTATATAAGGGTATGCTTCTAGTTTTTCCATTCTTCTACTCTTTTAGACATTAACCTGCTAGGGCAAATAGAGAGTTTCTCAGGAGACTATTATTTTCCCGCAGCATATAGATCTGCTTGAACGCCATCGACACCTCGCGTCTGCCCGATTCCATGACGGAGGAGGTAATTCTACCGCCGAGTTCATCTACCGTTTTGCGCAGCGGAACGATCATCACGCCGTCATGCAGCTTCATGTCCGCCAAATGGTAGGTTGCAGTGCTTTGGCCTAAAGCATAAATGCGAATCGTTCTCGCAGCCAAATCATAGTCAATATCATAAATGCCGTAGTGTGCACTCGCCGTTTTGGTATTGTCCCGCCATTGCACTTGGCCGCCTATTCGCTCAATCAGGGAACGCAGCGGAAGCTCGATACGGCCCGCACGCAATTCGTAGTCCGCAGGCTGCAGCGTGAAGCTGCTTCCCGGAGCAACGTTCACCTGCAGCGGCACCGCCGGCTGCGCAGACAGAATCTGCACCTCTTCCTCTGCAGACGCCAGTTTATCCTGCTGCTTGTTGTCCTGCTGTTTGTCACCCTGCAGCTTATCCGGCTGATCGCTCGTATTCCCCGGCGCTTCCTCTTGAGCGGGCTGTACCAGGTGGTTGTGAGCCACAGCATATTGCTTCGTTTCAGCAAGTAAGCGCTGGAACTCTCCCTGGTTCATACTTCGGGACCATTTCGGTTTCCCCACCTTGAACTGACTGGGCTTCACCTCGGCCGTCAGAGGCGCGAACGTATAGCCTAAATTTTTGTAGTAGGCAATAACCTTCGGCAGCACTTCTACCGTCGATTCGTGCCCTGTGCCGTCATGAAACAGTACCGTTAGCTCATGCTCCAGACGCGAGCTTTTCACCGTTTGCCAAATCTCGTTCGCAGGCACATGAAGGCGCTTGGAGTCTCCGCTGTCGACATTCCAGTCCACGACCGTATAGCCGGCCTGCTCCAATAAGTAGTAGTAATAGGCGTCAAAGTTCGTATAGGTTCCTCCGGGAGCCCGCACCAGACCCGGACGTACGTCTGCGATTTCGGCAAACACATCCTCGCTGCGCTGTATTTGATCCCAGAACGTTTGGAAACTGCTATAAAGCTCTTTATAAACATGATTATAAGAATGATTGCCCAAAACATGGCCTTCCTTCACGATTCTTGCAACGAGCTCGGGATGCTCCTTGGCCTGCTCGCCAAGCGCAAAAAATGTAGCTTTCACGCCCTCTTCTGCTAAAATATCTAAAACCTTCGGGGTCAATTTGCTAGGACCGTCGTCAAAGGTCAAATACACGGTTGGCTGCTCAGGTGTCACATAGGTCTTCTCTTCCTGCAGACGCTGGCCGGACTTCAGCTTCTGATAGATGTCTTGCTCGTCTTGGGCGGAGGAGCTTCCGTCCTCCCCTGACGCATGGACGGGCATAGCAGAGAGGAATAGCGAAACTAGTAACAGGATGATCATGATCAGTCGGCTTATCTTCCGGTTGTGGGGTGCTGATTGAAGTTGAAAGCGCATGCTAATAATCCCTCCGCTTTGTTCTATCATTTTGTTGACTGATAGAGTATATGGGAGAAAGCGGCGGAGTATGTCACTTGCTTAGCGCCATTTTGAGAGGAGTTCCAACCACGGCCGCAGAATCCACACCTTACAGCAATCCGACAAAGTTCGGCATATCAGACGGGGGATGACGATGAATTTTTCGACAACGTTCAACAATCAGAACAAGAGCAGCGAGATGCAGGCTTCAATACGGGACAGAGATGTCATCCGGCGAAATTTCGTTGTGTTTCTAGCCATTTGTGCAACCGCTTTACTTATGTATTTGAGTGTGCTGGCTTTAGGCGTGGGTACGATGGACTCCAGCATGAAGTTTACGCTCATTTTCGAAACGACCATTTTGTTAACCTATGCCTACTTGCATTTCAGCAGAAAGTTCATTCATTATTTATGCTATTTCGCTGTCATCACCAGCGGAATCTCTACCACCGTACAGCTTATCGGCAAACCCGATATTACGAACGTATTCTCCGTGTACTACACGATGATTATGGCGCTTATTTTCATGAAAATGGTGCCTTGGCTCATCTCCGCCGCCTGGGGATTGTTCCAGATGGCCTATCTATTCTTCGTCCAGAAAGACGTACTTCAGCTGGATCCAAAAACAATGCCGACCTACATCATTTACTTTATCCTGATCAGCGTACTCATGTTCGCAGCTCTGAAAGTATCCGGTTATATGAACAAAAGCATGGCGGAAGCCCGCTCGCAAGCCGAGCAGTTCCTTGTCCTTCAGCAGGAGCAGCGCGAACTGGCCGCCAAGCAAATCACGCTGGTTACAGAGCACTTGAATTCCATTACGAAGTCCGGAGAAGAGGACAACGCCTCGTTCGATGAAATGAACAACGCCTTCCAGGATATTGCTACAGGCGCAGGCGATCAAGTCGACTCGACGCTGTCGATCAACGAGTCCGTCACTCATATGAATGATTTGATCAAACAGATGTCCGACTCCATCCACACCTTACTCGGCAAAACGACCGAGGCCGCCTCGCTATCCGATCAAGGACGCGGCCGTATGGAGCAGCTGTCGGATACGTTCACCGCTTTCACCAAAGATATCGAGGCGGTGTCGCAGGATACGGTCTCCCTGATCGAGCGCTTGAATGAAACGAGCCAGTTCAGCGACACGATTCAAGATATCGCCAACCAGACGAACCTCCTCTCCCTCAATGCCAGCATTGAAGCGGCAAGAGCAGGCGAGCACGGCAAGGGCTTCGCCGTCGTGGCGAACGAAATTCGCAAGCTCGCCGATATGACGGCGAAGTCCGCCATCCGCATCTCCGAGCAGCTGCAGGAATTCACGACGTTATCCAATCAGACACGCGCCCGGATGGATCAGGTTTCCCTGCGTATGCAGCAGAGCAATGAGATTACCGGCCAAACGAAGCAAGCCTTCGAATCCATCACCGACTCCGTCACGATGCTTAAGGTGCTCTCCACGAGCTACGGCGAGCTCATGGACCGGATCAGCTCCTCCTCGGTGACGATTAGCGATTCCACGAACAACCTGGCCGCCATCTCCGAAGAAGCATCCGCGACATTGGAAGAGCTGTCGGCTACGTTGCAATCTCTCCTGCTCAACAACCGCAAAAACTTGGAGCGCATTAAAGAAGCGGAGCAGAATTTGCGTATCGTGACGGAATAATGTGCAAAAAGCTATCCACCCGGATTAGGGGGATAGCTTTTTTCTTGGTCATGCGGCACGTGGTGAGCCCGCCTAAGCCTTAACGGACACAGCAGCCGTTAAAAGCGTTAGTTGCGCTGCTAATCGGTTCTAACGGTCACAGATAATTGGGCAATACTGGAAAACAAACCGCTAGAAGTATCCGGTAATGCGCCTCGCTCCCCTCGAAGCACCCCTTAGGTTCTATGCAAACCTACTGGTGTTTCGCAGCTCAATCAGCAAAATAACGCATCTTATTTCCGCTTCGGCGGCCATTAGCCCTCGTTATACTGAAATAAGGGCCTGTATTTCCGTCCGCTCCCCGCCGCCAAGCTTCCCACCCGAATCTACCTGCCAACACGGTAAGAACTCCCTCCTCGCACCCTTGAGAGCCTGTTCCTTCAATGTCGCCACATCCACCTAACAAGCTGCCGCGCCAGAATGACCTCGCTACTCCTTATTGCCTAATAACCGCACGTGTTCCCGCCTCGGAAAACTATGGCCAAAGGACCCTCACGCCAGCGGAAATACAGTTCGCTAATACGGCTGAATTAGCGGTTCTGGAAGGTAAAGCGGAAATACAATGCGTTATCCATGCTGAATTTGGTTGTTTCGCAGCTCAATCAGCATAATAACGCATCTTATTTCCGCTTCGGCGGCTATTGGCCCTCGTTATACTGAAATAAGGGCCTGTATTTCCGTTCCGCTCCCGCGCCGCGCCGCCAAGCTTCCCAATCGAAGCATGTCTAAGCCGGTTAGATTTTGGAGATTTTCGTACCGGGATACGAGACACCTATATTTAACGAATGTTAGGTTTTATGCAAACCTATTGACGAAATCAGCACAAAATGAGCAATTAACGGCGCTTGTGTCCATTGCATGCTCAAATCAACTTTATTTGACGCGCTAGCGAGGCAGAGGATGGATGCCAATTCCCCAGGCATAAGCCCGCCGGCCGTTCGGCCAAAGCAAATTTGCTCTTTGGTTGAACGGCTTCATGCGGCTCGGAACGCAGCCCGCTTCCGTCACGGCATTGCTGCTGCCGCATCCACCACCGATTGGACGTGGTTCTTAATCCGCACCTTGCTCCATTCCTTCACGATGTATCCTTCCTCATCGATCAGGAAGGTGGAACGCACGATGCCCATATACTCACGGCCGTAGAGCTTCTTAAGCGCCCACACGCCATACTTCTCCGCGACCTGATGGTCGGAGTCGGAGAGCAGCAGGAACGGCAGCTCATATTTCGCGATGAATTGATGATGCTTGTTCAACTCATCGGGGCTAATGCCGATCACTTCGACGCCGAGTTCGGCGAACTTGCCGTTATAGTCCCGGAAGTCGCAGGACTGCTGGGTACAAGTCGGTGTGTTGTCTTGCGGGTAGAAGTAGATGACGACCTTCTTCCCTCTATAATCACGGAGCGATACGGCGCTGCCGTTCGATGCGGGCAATGTGAAATCGGGGGCAAGCCGCCTGACCGTTTCCGGTTCTTTTTTCTTCGTCATACGAATGAACTCTCCTCTATCCAAGCTTCTATTCTCCCTATTATGAGGGATTTCGCGCAGTACATCAAACCACAATGACCAAAACTAGCAATCTAATGATAAAATATGGTAATTTTAATAGAGTCCTATAATTTCAAAGGAGTGAAGAACCGTCATGATACCTATCCAACGCAAAACGCTAATCTCCATTCTAGGATTAACCCTTGCTGTTCCAGCGCTTTCCGTCTCTGCCGCAACGCCGAATGACAGCGAGTTAATTACGCGAGGACAATTCATTCAACAAATCGCCGATGAATTGAAGCTGGTGCCGACGAATGCGCTGACCGAGCTGCCTGCGGATGTCGGTGCGGACTCTCCTTATGCCGATACCGTACGCGTCATGCGCGAACGCCAAATTATCGAAGGCTACTCCGACGGCACTTTCCGCCTGGACCAAACCGTCACCCCTGCCGAAGCGGCGCTCATTCTCGGACGCTTCCTCGGTGCTAGTGACAGCCAGGCCGCCAAAGCGCTGCAGAGCGATTTCGGTATCAATTTCAGCAGCCACAGCTCCGGCATTCCACGCCTAACTGCCGCTGATGCCATCAAGAAAGCGTTAGCTAACGATTCGTCCGTGACCGCTTGGTTGACGCCGGATCCGGCCTCCCCGCAGCTGCTGAATACATTCCGCGCCAAGATGGACATGAATATGCAGATTGCCTTCGCGCCAAGCGCCGGATTTCCAGGTAACAGTCTGCAATCAAGCCTTAGCTCCGACGTCGCCTTCAACAAGGCTCAAGGCATCCATCAATCGATTACGACGAAGACGCCGGGCTCGGATATGAAGGAAAGATCGATTACCGTAGAACAGTACATGGTCAAGCAAGGCATCTTCATGAGTATGCCTAATAGTACCGGAAACGGCCTAGAGTGGTACGATATGTCCAAACAAGTTCCTTTCACCTTCGAACAGCTGATAGAGCTGCAGGAGAAAAGTCTGGATCTTAACAAAACGTTGGTCACTCCGTATTTCTTCTATAAGGATCTCGGGACAACGGAGAGTGACGGGAAGAAGCTCCGTAAGCTATCCGTTCGCGGCAAGGTGACGAACACCGCCGATATCGTCAACATGTTGAGCGGACTTGGCAGCGGCCAAGATGCGTTCAAGGACGTTCTGAACTCCCCGGCGATCTCGGGAATGAGCGTTTCTCTGTCCGCCGTCCTGACGATAGACGAGCAGACGAAGCTGCCGGCCGGCATGAATGGCGAGTACCACATCCAGTATGGCGAAGATCCGAATGTGCCGATCGACCATATGGATATGAGTATGTCCATGACTTACAAGGATGTAAACCAACCGGTGGATATTATTCTGCCAGAGGATGCGAAGAAAGCGAAGCCGCTTACTATCCCCGCACTGCCTGCGGAACCCGCAGAACCTGCAATGCCTGCAGTGCCTCCAGTACATGCAACACCTGAAGTACCTGCAACACCACCTGCGGTACCTGCAGTACCAGCAACACCTGAAGTACCTGCGCAATCATAAGGAAGAGCCTTAATGCCCGCCTGCCGGCGGGTTTGAGGCTCTTTTCCATGCAGGACCGAAACCGGTCATTCGCACATGCCGCTCGAATCCATTACAATGGGTGTTAGATATATTTGATTTAAGCAGGTGAACCAGATGTTCAAATTACTATTGATCGAAGATGACGCGACACTCTTCGCCGAGGTCAAGGACCGTCTCTCGCAGTGGTCTTATGATGTCCATGGCATCACGGACTTCGGGCGGGTAATCGAAACATTCGCGGCGCTCAAACCGGATCTTGTCATTATTGACATTCAATTGCCCAAATTCGACGGCTTCCATTGGTGCCGCATGATTCGGGCTCACTCCAATGTGCCTATTGTCTTCCTGTCCTCGCGCGATCATCCGACCGACATGGTCATGTCGATGCAGTTGGGCGCGGATGACTTCATTCAGAAGCCGTTTCACTTCGAGGTCCTTATTGCCAAAATCCAGGCGATACTCCGCCGCGTCTATAACTACAGCACGGAGCCTCTCAAGCTGAAAACGTGGTGCGGAGCAACGATTGATTACGAGAAAAATACGGTGACGCACGAAGCCGGCACAATCGATTTGACGAAGAATGAAATGTTCATTCTGAAGCTGCTCATCGAACGCAAGAATACGATCGTGAGCCGGGAAGTCATCATCAACAGTCTGTGGGATGACGAAAGGTTCGTCAGCGACAACACGTTAACGGTCAATGTGAATCGGCTGCGCAAAAGACTGGACGAGCTCGGACTGGGCCGCTTCATCGAAACGAAGGTCGGACAAGGATATATGGCCGCAGAAGAGGCGCATTATCATGATTAGACGCTATCTCCTTGAGAGAAGGAGCTGGCTCCTCTTCGTTCTGTGCGTGCAGGCGCTTTTGCTGCTGGTCGCCTTGCTCGACCGGGCCATCCCCTTCACGCCGGTTCTCTATATCGTTTTTCTGTCCACCACTTTATTTCTTGTTTTTGTAGTTATGCGCTATCACAAAGAAACCCGCTTCTATAAGCAGCTCGAAGAACGGGATAACAACCTGGACCTCTCCACCATCGAGGGCGCGGACAGTCCCTTCGAGGAGATCGTGGAAACGAGTATGACGAATCTCGCTAATGAGCTTCGTCAGTCCGCCTCCACGCATCAGGTTGCACTGGAGCAGGAGAAGGACGATCTGCTGGCGTGGATTCATGAAGTGAAAACGCCGCTCACCGCGATGCGCCTCATGATCGACCGGCTGCAGGACGAGACGATGAAGTCATCGCTTACCTACGAATGGCTGCGGATTCATCTGCTTCTGGACCGGCAGCTTCATCAGAAGCGGCTGCCTTTCATGGAGACCGACCTGTATATTGAACAGGTTGATTTGGCATCCTTGACGTATGCGGAGATTAAGACGCTGAAGACGTGGTGTATTCAAAAAGGCATCGGCTTCGATGCCGACTTCGAAGTGGCGGAAGTGCTGAGCGACGCCAAGTGGCTCGCCTTCATCCTCCGGCAGCTGGTGACGAACGCCGTGAAGTACAGCGGCCAGCATGCCGCCGATATCATCATCCGCAGCCGCCGCTCCGGAGAGCGGACCGTGCTGGAAGTGATCGATCACGGCCGGGGGATCGATCCGCGGGATCTGCCGCGCATCTTCGACAGAGGCTTCACCTCCACCGCCTGGCATCAGGACAGCGCCGCTACAGGGATGGGCCTCTATTTGGCGAAGAAGGCCGCAGATAGCCTGCTCATTCAATTGGCTGCGGAATCCCGGCCGGGCGGCGGCGCCACCTTCACCCTTACCTTTCCCCTGCCGAATGAGGCCGTGCGCATCACGGGCATGTGACAACATTGTCACATGCCTTTCTTCTTTGTTCGCCCGATCGAGGGAAAAGCGGAGCGGAGCTTTTTATAATAGAGCTATCGAATAAAGGAGTGAGAACGCATGACAATTTTGGAAGCAGCCAAAATCCATAAAAGCTACGGCAACAAATTCAACAAACAAGAGGTGCTGAAAGGTCTCGATCTTTCCATTGCGAAGGGGGAGTTCGTCAGCATCATGGGCGCATCCGGCTCTGGCAAGACCACCCTGCTCAACGTGCTTTCCTCCATTGACAAGGTCAGCCAAGGCTCGATTCAAATCGAGGGCATGGAAATCACAGCCTTGAAAGAGAAGCAATTGGCCGAGTTTCGCAAGCGGCATTTGGGCTTTATTTTCCAAGATTACAATCTGCTCGATACGTTAACGGTGAAAGAAAACATCCTGCTCCCGCTGTCCATTACCCGAACCTCGCGGCCGGAAGCCGAGAGCAAGTTCCAAGCGGTGGCGAGCGAGCTCGGCATCTACGACATCAAGGACAAATATCCGAACGAAATATCCGGGGGCCAGAAGCAGCGGACCTCCGCAGCCCGGGCTTTCGTCCATGAGCCCGGCATCATCTTCGCCGACGAACCGACCGGGGCGCTCGACTCCAAGTCCGCCTCCGATCTGCTGCATAAGCTGAGCGAGATGAATCAGCAGCGGAAGGCGACCATCGTCATGGTCACCCACGATTCCGTCGCAGCCAGCTACGGCAGCCGGGTCATTTTCATCAAGGACGGGCAAATCTATACGCAGCTCTACAAAGGCCAGGAGTCCAGACAGACGTTCTTCCAGGACATCATGAAAACTCAGGCGGTTCTAGGCGGTGTGCAGAATGAGCGTTAACCAGCTGATCCTTCAAAATTTGAAGGCGAATCTCAAGCATTACTATCTCTACGTGTTCGCCTTAATGTTCAGTGTGGCGCTGTATTTCGCCTTCGTTACCTTGCAGTACGATCCGGCGCTGGACCCGACGAAAGGCTCGATCAAAGGCGCAGCCGCCCTCAGATCCGCTTCGGTGCTGCTGGTGGCGATCGTCGCCATTTTCAACCTGTACGCAAACAATATTTTCGTCAAAAGGCGCAGTAAAGAAATCGGCCTGTTGCAATTGATCGGGATGACGAAAACAGAAATATTCCGCATTCTAAGCGCGGAGAACTTCATGCTGTACTTCGGCTCCCTGCTGGCGGGAAGCTTCATCGGCTTCTCGGTCTCCAAGCTGATCCAGATGGTTTTGTTCCGCATTACGGGGGTTGGCGCTATTGCAACGCTGCACTTCTCCATGCCGGCAATGATCCAAACGTTCATCGTTTTCGGCGCCATCTATGTGTTCATCATGCTCGTCAATTATGTGTTCATCCGCAGGCAAACGATTCTCTCGCTATTCCGCGTTTCTTCTTCGACGGAGATCAAGGTCAAGCGCATGTCGCTCGCCGAAGCCGCTATCGGCTTCATCGGCATCGCCCTGATCCTGATGGGCTACTATGTGTCCTCGAAGCTGTTCAGCGGCGATTTCACAACGATGGTCGAGCTGTTCTCCGCCATGATCTTTATTCTGGCATCCGTCATCATCGGCTCTTATCTCTTTTATAAAGGGTCCGTCCGATTGATCCTTAACGTCATCCGCAAGAGAAAGAACGGCTATCTGCATGTACGCGAAGTACTCTCGCTTTCGTCCATCATGTTTCGCATGAAATCCAATGCGCTGCTGTTGACGGTTATTACGACCGTATCCGCGCTAGCCATCGGCCTGCTGTCGCTTTGCTACATTTCGTATTACTCGGCAGAGAAAATGGCGGAAAACGACGTTCCGGCCCATTTCTCCATCACGCAAGCGGCGGATGCCGATCAATTCAAGGCGGCACTGGATGCCCGGCACATCGCACATCAAGACACGACGATTGAAGTGCTGCAAATGGTTGTCAATATCAAGGGAATCCTTGCCTCCGATCTGAACGGGCTGCTGGTCGACCCGTCCAAGATGACAATTGCTGTAATCAGCGATAAAAATACGCCGGCATACGATTTAACGCCCGAGCAAACCTTGTTTGCAGGCACCAATGATCTGCTAATCAAATTTATGAAATTCAAAGATTCAGGCCGCGTCGCGTTCATCGGTAAACAGAACACCATCGAGCAAACTTATATAGGTTCGAAGAAGCAATCCTTCGTTTCCTCCTATTTCGCTGTTGGAACTGCGCCGGTGGCGATTGTCGACGACTCTGTCTTTGAACGGATGAAGCTGGATCTGGATCCTGCCCTTCGCAGGCAAGCCTCCACTTATCGGGGAATCGATATTGTAAAGCAAGAGGAGCTGCAAGCAGCCAATCTCATTTTCAAAGAATTGGGCTTTGACCGTAAAGATCAATATGACTCTAGGCTGGAAAGATCGTATACCCAAAAAAACAGAATGGGTCTCATCATGTTCATCGTCGGCTTCCTCGGACTTGCGTTCCTGATTACGTCGGGCTGCATTCTGTATTTCAAACAGATGGACGAGAGCGCCGATGAGAAGCCGACTTATACGATTCTGCGCAAGCTCGGCTATTCGCAGGACGATTTGATGAAAGGCATCCGGCGCAAGCAGCTCTTCAGCTTCGGCATTCCGCTTGTCGTCGGGCTGCTGCACAGCTACTTCGCCGTTCAATCCGGCTGGTTCTTGTTCGGGGCGGAGCTGTGGACGCCGATGATGCTGGTCATGGCGCTCTATACCGTCTTGTACTCGGTCTTCGGCTTCCTATCCGTCCAGCATTACAAGAAGGTCGTCCGCAGATCGCTTGGATGATTGCGAAGAAGAGCTGTCCCGCGGGGACAGCTCTTCTTATTGTTCTATATCGGCGATATGCCGCAGCTTATCCGGATTTACAACCAAATACACGGCCGCAATGCGTCCATCTGCAATATGAAAGGTCGTCACCGTGTTCGGATGTCCATCCTGATAGGACACGATGCCCAATTGTCCGTTGACCGTCGACAGCGTGTAGCTGAAGCCGGCCGGCGCTTTGGCCATCACCCCGAACAGGAACATCGCGATACGCTCCGCACCTTCTATTGGCCGTACGGCCGCTCTCACCTTGCCTCCGCCGTCCGAGTACAGCACGGCATCCGCTTTGACGATGCTGAGCAGCTTCGTCATATTGCCCGAAGCGAGCGCCTGCACGAATTGCTCGACGAGAGCGCCGGTCTGCTCACTGACTTGCGGCCTCTGCGGCAAATCCCCTGCGCTTTCTTCTCTGCCGCCGGAGCTAGCGCTGATTGCGCTCTTCGCTCTATGGAAGATTTGCCGGCAGTTCACGCTGTTTTTGCCCACGATATCGGCGATTTCCTCATATTCATATTGGAGCACCTCACGGAGCAGGAACACCGCGCGCTCCACCCAGGATAGCTGCTGCAGCAGCAGCAGATAGGCCGTAGACAGCGACTCCTTATGGGAATAGGAGTATTCCGGCGCGTCCTTTTGGCCCTCCCCCGGTTCCATCAGCGGTTCCGGCAGCCACGGACCGACATACACTTCGCGCGTTTTGCTCGCGGATCGCAGCTTGTCGATGCAGCGGTTCGTTACCATTTTGCATAAATATGCTTTAGGATGCATAATCCCCTGCGGGTTCTTCTCACTCATGTACAGGAACGCTTCCTGCACGATATCTTCCGCATCCATCACGCTTCCCAGCATTCGATAAGCTAAAGAAAACAACAGCGTTTTATACGCGGTATACACCTGTCCGGCATCTCCGGCTATGTCCATGGTCCGCACCTCCTACTCATTGCCATTTTACGCCAGACGGTCCGACTTGAAAATAGCGTCTGCCGCCCGTTTGGCGCTCGCCGCGGAAGCGTCTGCGAGCATTTCTCCGTGGGTGACCCAGTCCCCGGCCACATAGAGACCGCGAACCCCTTCGACGGTTGGGCCTGTGACACGGCTTGATCTGGCAATGTTCAAAGTGTCATGAACAACCGTTATATTGGGCAGGAACTGGCGGGCAACCACTTCCTGCTCCCATCCCGGATGCAGGGTGCTCATCGCTTCGGTCAGCAAGCGCTCGTCGGCCTGAGGGTCCCCCCCGCCGGGTCCGTTGTATTTGATCAGATGCACAACCAGCGTCCCATTATCGCTTAATCGCGCATTGACCGTATGGTGTGAGAAGAAGATCGGCTGATCCAGTCCGAGAGCGATGTCCCGCCCTTTGACCGGCAGCTTCCGAAGGCCCAGATCCAGACAAGCCGCCATGGCAGGCCGGGCTTCGTCCTTCCACCGCTTCAGGATCGTCCGCTCCGCCCCATCCACGAGCTTGTAGGTCTCGGCAGGGGAAGCCGTGCTGATAACGTGCGCTGTCTCGATATAGCCGTCGTCCGACAGCTTTAGCCCTCGCACGCGGCCCTCCTCTTGCACGATTTCCTTCACGTCCCGGCCGCTCACGATGTGCACGCCCGCTCGTACCGCTTGATCCTGGAGCTGGTCGACGATGCTCTGCCAGCCGCCGTGCAGATAGAGCACGCCCTTCAGAGAACGCTGCACCTGCGCCAGAACGTCCCCGGCCAGCTGGTAATCCGGATCCTTCGCATAGGACGCCGTACGGCACAGGGAATATAGCATGTGCCGCACCATCGGATCCGACAGCTCCGCCTCCGCCCATGCACGGAGGCTCATGTCCGGGATGCGGCTGGCGTCCATCTTCGCCAGCTTCATCATAACCTTCATCAGCTGCATTTTACCGGACCATGACAGCAGCTTTGAAGACATCATCGTGCCGAGCGTAGCCGGCATAGGCACGACCTGGTTGTTCCACAGCGCGCCAAATTTGGGGGATGGAGCGCCTCCCTCCAGCCGGAGCCCGAGCTCCTTCAGAATCGCGTACGCCGCTCCCGCACGATAGAGCGCATGCCCGCCCAAGTTGAGCAGCGCGCCGTTCTTGTTATTCGTTATGGCCCGGCCGCCCATGCGGCTCGACTTCTCCAAGAGGACCACCGACCGGGCCCCCCTTGCCAATTCAATGGCCGCGATAAGTCCCGCCAAGCCTCCGCCAATGATCGCTGCATCCCATTTGGTTCTCTCCATCCGTCATCGCCCTCCGTTATCTCATTTCACTGCATATGGCGAATGAGGTTCGCGTTCTGTGACAACAACGCACCAAAAAACGTCAGGAAAATCTTCCTGACGTTCGTTTGCATACACCGAACCCTTATGATCCGGCGCCGCGATACCGCTTCACGCCGATATTCCAGATCGTAATGCCGATAAAGCTGAAAACAATGCCCATCACCGGCGTCAGCAGCGCGAACCACTTCCAATTCTCCGGATCGATGAAATACGCTGCAGGGTAGAACCCGACGAACGCGAACGGTAAGATCCACGTCAAAATGCTGCGCAGCAGCTTGTTATAAATCGTCGCCGGATAACGCCCATAGTTCTGAATGTTCCAGATCAGCGGCAGAATCCCCGTCGGAGCATCGGAGAAGAAAGACAGCGCCGTCAACGAAATGTACACGCCCGCATAGATCAGGATGGAGCCTACGACCATCAAGATGAAGATGAGCGGATCGTGCCAGTGAAACGGAAGCTCCAGCTTCACCCACGAGTACACCATGACGATCATTCCCGCCAGCGCGCTAAAGAGCGAAGACGGACTGAGATTCTCGATCATCAGCTGCCATAAGTTGTAAGCCGGACGGGTCAGGATACGATCCATTTCCCCTTTGATAATATACCTTTCACTGAATCCCCACAGGTTAAAAAAAGTGATGAATATGCCGTACGGAATCATAAAATAACCGTAAATGAACAAGATTTGTTCTTGATTCCAGCCGCCGAGCGATTGCGTTTGCAAAAATACGACGAGAATGAAGAATAAGTTGAGCCCATTGAACATCAAATCGGACAGCACTTCAATCCAGAAGTCGGAACGGTAGGTGAGGCGGGTTTTCATGTAGTTTTTCAAATAGTCGACAACTAGGGAGACATAGAACATTGTGTGTTAACCCCCCTGTACGAATAAACGGGTTCTGGATTTAACCCAAAGGACAACCATCGGCAGCAGCAGAACCCCGAACCACAGCACTTGGACGCCAAGAGTTTGGTAAATCGCGGATCCCGTAATTTTCCCGGTAAATACGGCGCTGGGCAGATACGTGATCGCTTGGAACGGCAGCCATTGCAGAATACCTTCGGCCCATCCGGGGAAGAAGGAAATCGGAATGATCAGGCCGGAGAACAGATCGACGGCAACACGCTTCATGCGCATCAAGCCTTCGTTATTTTCCAGGAAGAACGCGAACAGTCCCGTAATGATATTCAACTGCGTATTTATTAAAAATGCGAAAAACAACATCACGAAGTAGATCAGCCATAGGCCCGGATCGCTTGGAAATTCAATCGGCAGCAGGAGCCAGATGAGAATCATGCCCGGCGTTGTAAACAGCAGCAAACGGAAGACTCCTTCGCCGAGACCTTGCATCATTTTCACAAAAACGTAATTATACGGGCGAATGAACTGAATCGCTACACTGCCGTCGCGAATTTCGTTGGCGATCTCCCTGTCCAAGTTATTAAAATAGAAGGCGCGGCCCATCCAGGAAACCGCCACATACGTCGTCATTTGTCCCAAGGTCATGCCGCTGATCATCGCTTGGCCGCCATAAATCGCTTTATAGACGAAGTAGTAAGAACCGATATTGAGCGCATAGATCAGAATGCCGCTGTAGTAATTCACCCGGTAAGCGAGCATCATGAGGAACCGCATGCGAATGACTTCCATATAAGCACTAAGCATGGGTGGCGACTCCCTCCGGCTGCTTCGCCTCTTCCGGATGTTTCACTTCGGCCGAACCTGCTTTATAAATTTCACGTACGATGTCATCCGTATTCGTCTCATTAATTTTGATGTCCTGAATCTGCTCCACACCGACGACGCGGCTCAGCACTTCCGACACATTCGCACGCTCGTAAGGGATGAATACCTTGGCGCACAGCTCGTTCTCCAGCTGCCAAGCTACATCAAGCCCCTGCGTGAGCTGCTGCAGACGCGGCAGCGTGATCGGATGCTCGAACTGAAGCACCACTTCCTTGCCCTTGCCCCACTTGGCTTTCAGCTCTTCCAAGCCGCCGTCATAAATAATCCGGCCGTCATCGAGCATAATAACACGCGAACATAGCGCCTCAATGTCCTGCAGGTCATGCGTCGTTAGCAGAATCGTCGTCTCGTACCGCTGATTGAGCGATTTGAGAAATTCGCGAATCTCGGTTTTCACGACAATATCCAGACCGATGGTCGGTTCGTCAAGGAACAGGATCGCCGGATTGTGAATGAGCGATGCCGCAAGCTCGCAGCGCATCCGCTGCCCCAAGCTTAACTTACGGACAGGTCGCGATAACAAATCAGACAGCTGCAGGCGATCGACAAGCTCGTCAAGGCGTTTCTTGTAGTCCGCTTCGGATACACGGTATACCTTCTTCAATAATTGAAAAGATTCGACGACACCGATATCCCACCAGAGCTGGCTGCGCTGGCCGAACACGACGCCGATCCCGGCGACGAATTTCTCCCGTTCCTTGAACGGAACGAACCCATTGACCTTGATATGGCCGGATGTCGGCACGAGAATGCCCGTCAGCATCTTGATCGTCGTCGATTTACCGGCGCCATTTTCACCGATATATCCGCAAATTTCGCCCTTTGGAATCTGAAAGCTGATGTCTTTCACGGCTGTAATTTGCTTGTACTCTCTATGAAATAAATCTTGGAAGGCACCTTTTAAGCCTCCGCGGCTCTGCTGAACTTGAAATTCCTTGCGAAGATTCTCTACATCAATGGCTAACATGAACTTCCCTCCTGTCCTTATAGACTCGGCTACATATAACGGCAAAATTCGCCGTAACTTGCTATCGAAGTTTCGTAGCATCTATAATATGGATCATAAAGCAGTAATGTAAAACTTTTGCACCAAACTATGATACATGAATTCTGTAAGAAAAAAAAGTACAGATTATCTTAAACAAAGAAAGGAGCGCTGAACCTTGAGAATTATTAAACGTACCTTGCTCCTGATCGGCTTGCTTCTGATGGTGGTAGCTGGTTATTATTCCTATTCCTTTTACCATTTCGCGAGTAATATTTCCAATAAATCGGACACGGCTCTGAATAATGGCAGCACATCTCTTATCGCCCAGACTGTGAAGGACAAGGGTGATAAATATACGCCGCCCAAATGGGAGGGCAAGCAGCGGGTCAACATTTTGCTCTTAGGCGGGGATTCCCGCGGCATGGCGAAGAACGAGCTTCCGCGGTCGGACAGCATTATGCTCGCTTCCATTGATCCGGTGACGAAGAAAGCTCACCTGTTCTCCATCCTTCGCGACACGTATGTCAAAATTCCCGGCGAAGGCGAAGACCGCATCAACACGGCCATCACGACGGGAGGTCCGAATCTGGCAATGAAAACGGTCAGCGACCTGCTCGGCATCCCCGTGCAGTACTACGTTTATACGGATTTCAAAGGCTTCATAGCCCTTATTGATGCGATTGGCGGAATTGAGATTGATGTCGAGAAAGACATGAAATATACCGATTCCGAAGATGACCATGTCTACGATATTAACTTGAAGAAAGGGCTCCAGCATCTCGACGGCAAAACCGCTCTGCAGTATGTGCGCTTCCGGCATGATGCCCTGTCCGACTTCTCGCGCACAGAGCGTCAGCGGAAATTCCTGACGGCCGTCGCTCAGAAGATGCAAACCACATCTTCCCTGATCAAGCTGCCCAAAATTTTGAATGCGATGGATCCTTACATCGATACGAATCTAAGCGTAACGGATATGCTGAAGCTCGCTTCCTTGGGCTTCGAGGCCAAAGCCGACGGCATCGTCTCCTCCCAACTGCCGCCGACCGATCTGCTGGTCGAACGCAATGTGCGCGGAGCCGCGGTCATCACCGCCGACAAGACGAAGCTGCAGAAATATGTGAAAGATTTATTTGCCGGCACCGCGGAAGCGGACACAGGGCCGACGAAGCCGTCGCCTTCTCCGACACCCAAGTCTTCGGTGAAAACAACCGCGAAGTAACATAACACGCCTCTGCTTGAAGGGTCTGCCCTGCAAGCAGAGGCTTTTTGTAAGACCAAGACCTGTACATACCAAATTCAGCACAAAGGACTGATTCTATCTATGGAACGTAAAAATTCCGAACAGCTCTATCAAGAAGCGCTGCAGCACATCGTCGGCGGGGTCAACTCCCCCTCCCGTTCCTTCAAGGCCGTCGGCGGCGGCGCCCCCGTCTTCATGAAGCGCGCGCAAGGCGCGCACTTCTGGGACGTGGACGACAACCGCTATATCGACTACCTCGCCGCCTACGGCCCGATCATTACCGGTCACGCGCATCCGCACGTGACCGAAGCGATTTGCCGCGCCGCACAGAACGGCACGCTGTACGGCACCCCGACCGAACTCGAGATCGAGTTCGCCAGAATGCTGAAGTCCGCGATTCCGTCGCTGGACAAAGTGCGCTTCGTCAACTCCGGCACCGAGGCCGTGATGACGACGATCCGCGTGGCGCGCGCCTACACCGGGCGCACCAAAATCATTAAGTTTGCCGGATGCTATCATGGCCACTCCGATCTCGTGCTCGTGGCGGCCGGCTCCGGGCCGTCCACGCTGGGCACGCCGGACAGCGCCGGCGTGCCGTCCAGCATCGCGCAAGAGGTCATCACCGTGCCGTTCAACGACATTCCGGCACTCGAGGACGCGCTTGCGCGTTGGGGTGAAGACATCGCCGCGGTGATGGTCGAGCCCATCGTCGGCAACTTCGGCATGGTCATGCCCCATGCCGGCTACCTCGAGCAGCTCTGCGCGGCTGCTCGCAGGTACGGGGCCCTCGTCATCTACGACGAGGTCATCACGGCGTTCCGCTTCCATTATGGAGCGGCACAGACGTACCCCGGCCTCCCGCTAGCGGAGGCCGCGGAAGCGGCGGCGCGCTTCGCCGCCGTCGAACCGGACCTGACGGCCCTGGGCAAGGTGATCGGCGGCGGTCTGCCGATCGGGGCCTATGGGGGCCGCAAAGCCGTGATGGAGCAGGTCGCTCCGCTCGGACCTGCGT
The DNA here is from genome assembly GCF_031456485.1 of Bacillus sp. 3255. Lineage (NCBI taxonomy): Bacteria > Bacillati > Bacillota > Bacilli > Caryophanales > Bacillaceae > Bacillus > Bacillus sp. 3255. The sequence goes on along the minus strand of NZ_JAVDUS010000031.1, from coordinate 61,493 downwards.
ATCAGGCCGGCACGATGGCGGGGAACCCCGCCTCCATCTCGGCCGGCATCGCCTGCCTGGAGGTGCTCCAGCAGGCAGGCGTTTATGCCAAGCTCGAGCAGCTTGGCGCGGCGCTTGCGGACGGCATTGCCGAGTCCGCCGCAAGGCACGGCATCGCCTTGACGCTGAACCGCATCGGCGGCGCTTTCTCCACTCACTTCTGCGATCATCCCGTCACGAACTATGACGAAGCGCAGGATACGGACGGCGAACGCTTCGCAGACTTCTTCCGGCTTATGCTGGAGCAAGGAATTAATCTTGCACCATCCAAATATGAGGCGTGGTTCATGACCATCGCGCATACGGAAGACGATGTTGCACGAACACTGGATGCGGTCGACAATGCCTTTCGAACGATGAAAACCCGTTAAAAATCATTAAAGCTGCCAAGCTGCATGGATTTGCCACGATTATATGTACACAAAGCTAACATCATTGACGGCTTGGCAGCTCATGATTTGCATTTCTTAAATTTTATCAAACCTCGCAACGGACGCGTCTTGTTCAAGGTTGGCGAATTTTTCAAAAAATACAGGCAATTTCGCCAAAAAAAGCAGCCATACCGCCTTTTTTCAATCGCTTTATTCTTCCAGTTCTTCTAATCGACTTGTCCTAGAAACGAACTATGATCCTATGATGATCTTAGTTCGTTCGTATTTTATGAGCCCCCCACCCACCAAAAGAATTACCTTTATTCACCATTATACACGAAAGGTAACGCTTACATTTTTGTTTTCGCTCCGCAACTATTGTCGGATGAACTTTTTCATGCTATTCTAAGATTACTTTTACCCTTTTCACGAAAAGTCTTGTTTTCGTAGTATTTTCCTAGAAAGTTAGGGCATGATTTACAAATTTGCGTTCGTTTTTTGTGTTTGATGCCTTACTTTATGACGGGTCGATTTTTGACTGATTTCAAGGGAGCCATGTCCTCGAAATTGGCATGCTATTCAGTTAAATTGCATTTTTATTCAGAAGCCTGCATATTTCGTTTTTGGCCGCTTTACGGTCATACATCGAAAATACTGTAGGTAACGGGATCATTAGTGCCGAAATGCAAGAGTGTAAGTAGGAAGAGGAGTTTAAATATGTATGGGAGGTGACGGTCAGGCGACTGACCTGAGCAATGAATGAAATTATGCGTAATGAAGGCCGTTTTCAAGATCTACTAGGCACCGAACACGACAGCTGCGGTATTATTTGTATTATTGAAAAGAACGGTCATCCTACCCGTGATAACATCCAAAAAACGATTGATGCCCTTGTAAAAATGGAACATCGTTCAGGTTTTATTAACGGTGAAGGCGACGGTTGCGGTATTTTAACTGACATTCCACGTGCTCTTTGGGAACAGAAATTAACGGACGCTGGTCTTGACGGCAAGCTTGCCTATGACAACCGTTTTTCTGTTGGACATATTTTTGTTCCACGCAAACTGGACCTGACCGTTACCGAGATTCAGAATGGCATCCGTGAGCTTTTTGCAGCCCACGACGTATCCATCATTCTCGAGCAAGAGAATCAAGTTGATAGTTCCGTTCTTGGTCCTAACGGATTGAACGATGAGCCGACGTTCTGGCAAATCGCCGGGATCAGCAACAAAACGGAAGGCCAAGTGGCCGATCACCTTTTTGAGCTGCATATCGCGATCGAAGACCGTTATAACGTTCACGTAGCGACCCTAAGCAATGTAACTTCCGCTTACAAGGTATTGGGTGCGGCAAGCATTCTGCCAAAATATTTTAACGACACACGGGATCCGCTCTTCGCTTCCCAAGTGACAATCGGTCACAACCGTTATTCCACGAACACGTTGTCCAGCTTCTTCCGTGTTCAACCGTTCTCCCTGCTGGGTCACAACGGCGAAATCAACACGGTTAAGAAGCTTCGCATCGAAGCTGACATGGTTGGCGTTCCGCTCGTTAGCGGCGGTTCTGACTCCCAAGACATGAATAGAACGATCGAAACGTTCATTCACCGTTTTGGCTTATCCCTTTTCGAAGCCATGGAAATGGTATTCCCTCCTATTATTAATGAAATGAAACAGTTCCGTCCGGAGCTGCAAGATCTGTATGTGTACTACCGTCAAGTATGGGGTCACTTCGCACAAGGTCCTGCAGGTATCGTTTCCCGTTACGGCAACGAATGTATTTTCAGCGTGGATGCGCTTGGTCTCCGTCCGGTATGGATGGTTGAGAGCGACTCATCCCTATACTTCTCTTCCGAGCAAGGTGTTATCACAGTAGGCGAAATGGTCGCTGATCCGAAGCCGATCGCTCCAGGCGAGAAAGTCGGCGTCGTGCTGACTCCAGGCGAACACGTCCAAGTTATTCCTTATCATGAAGTACAATCTCTCGTCTACGAGCGCGCAAGCAAGCGTCTGAATATTAGCGGTCTTCGCAAATATCTGAACCCTGTGAAAACAGATACGCAGGCTGAGCTTAACGAGAACATTGTGGCGACAGACCAACTATACAGCGCATTCGGTTGGGACCGCGACGGTATCTCCCATATCGAGACAATGTCCGAAACAGGCGCAGAGCCGATCCGTTCCTTGGGTCACGATTCCCCTCATGCCGCTATCGCATGGGAACGTCAAAATGTGCCTGACTTCATTAAAGAGAGCGTAGCGGTTGTTACGAACCCGGCGATCGACCGTGACCGTGAAATGGAACATTTCTCGACGCGTGTCATTGCAGGCTCCCGTACTCCGGTGTATGCACAGGTTGATGACAAACTGCGGATTGAGCTTCTGGCTCCGCTTGTACTGGAAGGTACGAACGGCGTAGACAGTGAAGAGCATTTGTCCCAGCCATCCCTTGAGCAATTAATTGCCTTGTTCCGTGCCCAAGGTGACAACAAAGTAGCCGTGCTCTCCGCGACATTCGCAAGAGGAACTTCCTTGAGCGCCGGGTTGGACGCTTTGGCTGCTGACGCTATTGCCGCTGCCCGCGCTGGTGCTTCCCTGATCGTCCTTGACGATGCGGAAGCTCACCAGAACGATCGCTTGTGGCTGGAGCCGCACCTGGCCGTATCCAAAATCGATATCGCGCTTCGTGCAGAAAAGCTTACATTCGGTGACAACCTGCGCCGTCATGTTACATTAATTCTGCGTTCCGCTGCCATTCGCAACCTGCATGACATCGCAGTTGCCTGCGGATTGGGCGCTGACGTGATCTCGCCTTACCTGTTGTTCTCCACAGCTTCCGACAAAGACGGCAGCGCGGCGGCAGCTCGTAAAGTATACGCAGCCCTGACCAAAGGTCTGGAGAAAGTCATCTCCACGATCGGTACGCATGAGCTTCGCGGCTATACACGCTTCTTCTCCTCCATCGGCTTCCATCCGGAAGTGGCAGAAGTGCTTGATATCGTGAACTACCTGGGTAGTGAGAAAGGTGGAACAGGCTTTGCTCAGCTCGAAGCTGAAGCAGAGGCTCGTTACAACGACTTCACCAACCCGAAAGCGAAAGCAGCGAAAAACTTCCGCTTCTTCCAACGCATGTGGAAGGCATTGGGCGATGCCGCATCCGGCGCTGCATCTTATGCCGACTACCGCGACAAACTGCGTGAAGAAGAGAAGAAGAACCCGATTTCCATTCGTCATATCGCTGGATTCAACGTGGAGAAAGCGCTGGCCGAAGGCCGCAAACCGCTTGACCCGTCGAAGGTTGATATCTCCATTGGCGGTCATTCCTTGCCGATGCTGATTTCCTCCATGTCCTTCGGTTCTCAGAACGAAACAGCTTTCCGTGCCTACGCTGAAGCCGGCGAACGCCTGAACATGGTAACCATGAACGGCGAGGGCGGAGAGATTAAAGATATGCTTGGCCGTTACAAAAAGACGCGCGGCGCGCAAGTAGCCTCCGGACGCTTCGGTGTGAACGTAGAGCTTGCTAACGCAGTAGCTTTCCTTGAGATCAAAATCGGTCAAGGCGCTAAACCGGGCGAAGGCGGTCACTTGCCAGGCTCCAAAGTAACAGCGAAAATCGCGGCTGCTCGTAATGCAACGATCGGCTCCGACCTGATCTCGCCATCCAACAACCACGATATCTACTCGATCGAGGATTTGGCGCAAATCATTTCCGAGTTGAAAGAAGCTAGCGGACGCAAAGCGAAAATTATTGTTAAAATCCCGGTTGTTCCGGGTATCGGTACAATTGCGGTTGGTGTAGCCAAAGCTGGCGCTGACGTTATTACCCTTTCCGGTTTTGACGGCGGTACAGGTGCGGCTCGTATCCACTCCTTGACACACGTAGGTCTTCCTACCGAGATCGGTACGAAACTTGCTCACGTCGCTCTGATTGAAGCTGGTCTTCGTCACCGCGTTGAGCTATGGTCTGATGGTGGTCTGAAATCAGGCGCCGACGTTGTTAAAATGGTTATGCTCGGTGCCAACCGTGCAGGCTTCGGAAGTATCGCCATGCAATCGATCGGTTGTACAACTTGCCGCGGCTGTCACTTGGACACTTGCCATGTAGGTATCGCAACCCAAATCGATTCCATGGAAGAAGCCGAAGAGAAAGGTCTTCGCCGCTTCGTGCCTCGTCAGTACGACGTTGCTGTAGACAGCTTGGTTCGTTTGTTCGGCGGTATTGGCGAAGAAGTGCGTGAAGTTGTCGCTTCCCTCGGATTCTCGAGCCTGCAAGACCTTGTAGGTCGTTCCGACCTGCTTGAGCAAGTCAGCCACTTGGATCGCATTGATCTGTCCGATATCCTTCGTCCGGCTCCGCTTCAGTTCGTATCCGATGCAGAGAGAGCGATGGAAGAAGCGGCCGTATCCTCCGACATCCGTATTGCGGCTGGCGCAGAAGGTCTGGAATTCTTCCCTGAGTCCGTGGCATTCGACGCTCCTGTCGTTCGCAACTGGTCCAAAGTGGATGCAGAGTCCCGTATTCTCGGAACTCGTTACTCCAGCCACCGCGTAAGAGACCGTTTCGACGGCAGCTACGATGAGCTTCCTGCGGTTGCTTTGAACCTTGTTGACGGTTCCGTTCCAGGTAACGGTCTGGCAGCCTTCAATGCCCGCGGCGTCGACATCACCGTTCAAGGTGGTGCCGAGGACGGTCTTGGTAAAATGGCGTTCGGCGGTAAAGTCGCCATCGTCAAAGCGCTTGGCAAAAACAACACCTTCATCAACGGCAGCGTGGGTAAATCCTTCGGTTACGGTGCTCAAAAAGGCTTGTTCTTGATCCAAGGCAGCGCAGATACTCGTGCATGTATCCGATTCTCCGGTGCAGACGTCGTATTCGGCGGCGAAATTACAACGCCATTGCAAGATGAGCTTGGCGGACTTGCGGCTCGTGCGAACCTCAAAGGCTTCGCGTTCGAGTACATGACGAACGGCCGTGCCGTTGTTATGGGAGATCCAGGTCCATGGATCTGCGCAGGTATGACAGGCGGCGTGATCTACCAACGCCTTGTACCTGAAATGGGTCTCGATCAAGCAGCAATCGAACGTCGTATCGCCAAAGGCGCGAAAGTAAAAATCGAGTCTGTCGGCGTTCAAAGCAAAAAAGATCTGAACGAATTGCTCACAGCTTACCGTACAGAGCTTGCGAACTCCGGCCAGCCGGAAGCAGCAGCCAAAATCGACGGTCTGCTCAGCAATCTGGAAGCTAACTTCATCCGTATCTCCCCGGTCAACATGCAAGCTGACCAATCCGTTGCAACGGAATAGTATAACGAAAGCTCCACAGGACTCTGCCGAGTCTTGTGGAGCTTTTTTGTCGCCTTGCATAAAACAGCCACGCAAATCACAATTTATTAAGGCAACACCAATCCGCATACCATAGGAGGTTTTCTGCTATGAGCCACTCGAAGCGCCGCGATGAAGCAGCATGGAAAAGCCGCAAACAAGCTAGACATCCACATGGTAAGGTGAAGTCTCTGGCCGAATTCGCCAGTGAGTACGACGCGGAACACAACCAATAACGCACCACCCCTCTCCTACATCAGTCGAGGGACCAACTCAAAGCAACCCGCCGATCCCGTCTCCCCCGAACATGGGATTGGCGGGTTCTTTGATTTAACGTACCATAAACGTTCGTACCGTACCTGCCCCCATATACCTGGTCACCGCGCCTTGAAGCACTATCCCCTTCGCTCAGTTCTTCCTCCTCGGCACTGCCTCTTGCGGCACTATCCCTTCCACTCAGTTCTTCCTCGGCCCTGCCTCTTATGGCACTATCCCTTTCGCTCAGTTCTTCCTCGGCCTTGCCTCTTGCCGCACTATCCCCTTCGCTCAGTTCTTCCTCTGTCCTGCCTCTTGCGGCACTATCCCTTTCGCTCAGTTCTTCCTCAGCCATGCCTCTTGCGGCACTATCCCTTTCCCTCAGTTCTTCCTCGGATCTGCCTCTTGCGGCACTTTCCCCTTCGCTCAGTTCCACCTCGGCACTGCCTCTTGCACTATCCCTTCCACTCAGTTCTTCCTCGGACCTACCTCTTGCAGCACTATCCCTTCTCCTCAGTTATCCAGACTCATGGGGATAATACTCATAGGCGAGCATTCCTCGCACCTCACACCCCTGAGCCTATGGGATAGTGGTCATAGGCAAGCTTTCCCCGCATCTCACACCCCTGAGCCTATGGGATAGTGGCCATAAGGCGAGCATTCCCCTGCATCTCACACCCTGAGCCAATGGGATAGTGGTCATAGGCGGGCATTCCTCGCATCTCACACCCTGAGCCTATGAGATAGTGGTCATAGGCGGACATTGCTCACATCTCACACCCTGAGCCAATGGGATAGTGGTCATAGGCGGACATTGCTCACATCTCACACCCTGAGCCAATGGGATAGTGGTCATAGGCGGGCATCCTCGCATCTCACACCCTGAGCCAATGGGATAGTGGTCATAAGGCGAGCATTCCCCGCATCTCACACCCTGAGCCAATGGGATAGTAGGCATAAAGCGGCCCGCACTGAGTTCTCCACCCCAATATGTCTGTCTCCTTCAAGTAGCGAGCCCTAGCACGTTATCCTTCCACATTGACATAAGTATCGCGTGGTTGACTCGTTATAAACTGGCTTGGTTCACCTAAAGTGAAGATGCACAATTCATGCATCGCCCGTGTGCAAGCCGTGTAAAACAGCTTGCGCTCATTCTCACGGCCGTACTGATGATGGGAACCATCATAGATGAGTACGGCATCGAATTCGACCCCCTTCGCAAGATACGAAGGGATGACGAGGACGCCAGGCTCAAAGGTCGGGCTGTCTTTGGTGATAAGCCCCGGCGCTGCCTGCAGCAGGGGCGTAAGGGCTTGATGCGCGAGTGCACTCTCGCTCGCGGTTTTGGTTATGATCGCGATTGAGGCATAGCCCTCCCCGAGCAGCCGGTTCACCTCGGCTGCGAGTCCGCTATGCAGCGATCCGCGATCGCTGGCGACCACCACCCGCGGCAAGGCGCCGTCGCGGGTGAATGGCTTTATGGCATCGCCGCCCGGCACGATGCCGCGGGTGAACTCCACGATCTCGCGCGTGGAGCGATAACTGCGGAACAAACGGATCACTTCCGTTTGTTCCGGCCCGTACAGGGCGGCGATCGGATCGATTTCGCTGTACGCGGAAGCGTGCGAGAAGATCGCCTGGTTGAGGTCGCCCAGCGCTGTCATGCGGCTGCGTGGAAAGAGCCGTTTCAGATAGGCCAACTGAAATGGAGAATAGTCCTGCGCTTCGTCGATGATGACGTGACGCACGGAGGCGTTCGTCCGGAAGCCGAGAACGGCTTCCATCATGTAAAGAAACGGCGTCGTGTCCTCGTACGGCAGTCTGGAATGCGCCAACTCCTCCAACGTCCGCTTGCAGATTTGCGGCCAGAAGGCCGGCATATCCGCCATCTCCGTTGTTGCTTCCACTTCCACTCTCGCTTCTGCTGCTGCATCTGCTTCCGCTCCTGCTTCTGTTCCTCCATCTACTCCTACTCTTGCTCCTGCTCCTACTCCTAGTCCTGTTCCTACTGCTCCCCCTTCTACTGCCTCTGCTTCCACTCCATCCTCCGCCCGAAGCCCGAAAAGCTGCCCGTACAGCCCGACCAGATCCACGAACTCAAGCCGCTTGACTGCGCTTCGTACGGGTTTTAAGTGCTCCTTCATGACGACTTGGGCCAGCAGATGTCTTTCCTGCTCATAATCATCGAATGAGGCGTTGAGGCCGCCTTCCATTTTGCGGAGCTTCATGTATGCTTTGTGATAGTCTTCGTTGCTGAGAAGCTCGATCTCCTCATCGATCCAGGGTTCTTCCATCTCCTGCTCGGCAAAGCTTTCCAACTGCTCCACAATCCATCCTTTCATCAATTCCAAACGGTTCGGCAGTCTAATCGACGGATCGAAGCTATAGAAACGTGCTGTCAGGCGATCTGCGCCCAGCACTTCCTTCTCCTGAAACCGAATAGGGTGAAACCGCATGCCGGCATGCTCCAAACGCTTTTTATAGGCTTCAATAACCTCCAGAAACGATGTGGAAGACTTATATTGTATTCCGCTTATCCTGGCTGCGTATGCCTCCTCCAGCAACTCCGGAGCCCCTTCGTAGTCAGCCCGCTCTTGCCCCTGCGTCAATACGTATTCCAGCTGCATGTACGCGTCTTCCACGTCGAACATAGCGCCCAGCCGGTGCTCCAGATAGGCTTGATAGGTCGTTTGCTGCATGTTCTCCTCCCCTAACTCCGGGAGTACGTTAGATACGTAATGGTTGAACAGCGGATTGGGTGAAAACAAAACCATCTGATCGGCACTGAGCGTTTCCCGATGTTTGTAGAGCAGGTAGGCCACTCTTTGCAGTGCCGCCGATGTTTTGCCGCTGCCGGCAGCGCCTTGCACGATCAGCATACGGGCTTGATCGTTGCGGATAATCCGGTTCTGCTCGCTTTGGATCGTAGCGACAATGGTTTTCATGTGCGCATCGGAGCTTTTGGAGAGCACCTGCTTCAGCAGCTCATCTCCAATGGTCACGCCGGTATCGAACATGAGACGTATTTGCCCGTCGCGGATGACGTACTGCCGCTTCAGCTCCATGCGGCCCTCAACGGTGCCCCCCGGTGTCGTAAACGCAACCTCTCCAGGCGCATAGTCGTAATACAAGCTCGAGATAGGTGCTCGCCAATCATACACGAGATACAGTCCCTCCTCCTCATCCAGAAAAGAAGCAATGCCCAAGTAGACCGCCTCCGCCGTCTGATCTCCCCGCTCGATAAAATCAATACGGCCAAAATAAGGCGAACTCACCAGCCGCTTCAAATTACCCAATGTCTTAGATGCTTGACGGTGCGTACGTTCCCGTTCAGCCAGCACCTCCGATTGCTGCCTCATGCTAGCAATGGATTCCATCGCATCTTCCGTCGTACTCATATCCATCGTCACTTCGTCCCAATAATGCTTGCGAATTTCTACGACATCGGATTGAACGAGACCGACCTGCTCCGTAAGTTCTGTTATTTTGACACTCATTTGTGCTGTTACTTCTTCCACTCTTCGCTTTTCTGCCGCCCAATCCTGATCTGTCAGACTCATAACAACGCCTCTTTTCTCGCTAAATGAATTGCGGTTTGACATTGATCTTGTCTTCATGCTATAATTATATTAGGATAATAATGTTATTTATCCTAAATATTGTATCACTCTATATCTTAGCAGATTAATCGCCCATAATCAATAAACCCTAGGTCACTTTTCTGACCTAGGGTTTTCTGTATGCTTATCCTGTTTGCCCAGTAATTATGTTACCTTCTTAACAATTATGCAGCTCGCGAATCCTCTGCACCGTTCGGATGTGATGCAGCGCGTGGCCTGCCATCATTTTCAACAGTTTCGCCACTGTTTCCTCGCGATCTTGAGTGATCACCGAGCGCTGTAAGGCGTCCGGCAAATGCTCGCACAAGCCCAGGATATGCTCCCGCATAGCTCGGAACAGCAGGAGCTCTGCACGGATCGGCCTGTTGCGGTAATCAAGCCCTGCGCACCAGTCGTCCTGGGAGAAGCTGTTGCCTTGGAACGTACGGCCTGGCTCAGCCAGGGCATATTTCACTTTATGCATGGCGACTTGCTCCAAGTCCACCACATGCAGCACATGCTCGCGTATCGTCCACTTACCCGGTTCGATGGATAAGCCCAACTGCCCGGCCGTCAAGCCGGCTACCACACGTTCCAGCTCTCCCGGTCCGTCTGCATACATAGCTGCTATTTCCTCATCCGTTGCGGCAAGTTCTTCCCAATACACCCATGTATACCCGTTGAGATCCGGTACGATTAGTTTGCGAATATGGCCGGGATCTTCTTCTTTTTTTAGCTCCCCGAAGTCCTTGTCTAGCAGGTCTCGCTCCACTTCGTTAACAGAAGGAACGCCCAGGTAGATCAAGTCGCCGGGCTTCGGAGCGGTATATTTAGGCAGCAGCCAGCTCCCGGCCGGTTGACCGCGTTCGATTAATACCGCTCGATAATCGTTAAGGATATGCATCAGCGCCGCATGGCCGGCCGCCCCGGTTTCCAACAGTGTCCAGCCAAGCCGGGCTGTATAATAAGCTATCGACGCTTGCAGGTCGTCCACTTGCAAAAGCAGTCTCGCCCCTTCATGACCCAATGCGATCCCTCCCACAAAAAAAAGCGCTCCGTCATCCATTCGACGGAGCGCATCCAAATCCTACTTCTTGGCCGCTTGGTAGGCCTCGATATATTGGGCAGCCTTCTTAGCGACAAGGCTGTAATTGCCGGTTTTGACCGCTTCGCTGGTCAAATCGGAGCCGATGCCGACGGCTACGGCGCCGGCTTGGATCCATTCGCCGAGGTTGCTCAGCGAGACCCCGCCGGTTGGCATAATGTTCGCCTGCGGCAGCGGACCTTTAATGGCTTTAATCATCGCCGGGGAATAGAGGTTACCCGGGAACAGCTTCACGATATCGACGCCAAGCTCCAGCGCCGTTTGAATTTCCTGGATCGTCATGCACCCTGGCATGACGGGCACGCGGTAACGGTTGCACAGTGCAACCGTGCCGGGGTTCAGCGACGGGCCGACGACGAACTCGGCACCGCTCAGAATCGCAGCACGCGCTGTTTCCGGGTCGAGGGCCGTGCCCACGCCGATGATCGCGTATTTGGATGCGTCCTGCGTAGTGCTCGAGTAGCGCTTCGCAAGCTCCTCGATGGCGCGCAGCGCGAATGGCACCGTCATTGTGACCTCGATGACTTTGATGCCCCCTGCAATAGCTTGATTCGCCATTTCTACGACTTCTTCCGGCGTTTCGCCACGGAGGACGGCTACGACGCCTTCATTTGATATTTGCTGAACAAGTTTCAATTTCTTCAACGGAATCTTCTCCTTCTTTTGCAAGCATGCATTTAGCGTTCTATATGTTTAACATCGTTAAGAATGGCATCCACTTGCTCCCAAGTAGGAGCGCCTTCCCAGTCGCCCTCGGTTTGCACGATCAGAGAGCCTACCAGATTGCCGATACGCACCGCTTCGGTGTACTCGTATCCTTTGGACAAGCCTACCAGAAACCCTGCACAAAAGCCATCTCCTGCGCCAACCGTATCGACCACTTGCTCCGCCTTGAAATAAGGGACGGCCGTGACGGCGTCCTTCGTGACGACATACGTTTCGTTCTCTCCGCCTTTGACTATGGAGATTGCCGACAGCTCACGCAGCTTGCTTACGATCACATCCCAGTCTTCCGTCTGGTACAGAAGCTTCAGCTCATCCAGCCCCGGCAGGAAAATATCGCACAGGCCGGCCAACTCCAGCAGCACAGGTCGCGCTTCGTCGATGCTCCATAGCTTCAGCCGCAGATTAGGGTCAAAGCTGACTTTGACGCCATGCTTGCGGGCGATGCGGACGGCTTCGAAAGCGGCCTCTTTGCAAGATTCGCTTAACGCCGGCGTGATGCCTGTCAGGTGCAGCATTTTCGCTCCGGCGATATAGGTCTCGTCCAGGTGCTGCACGCTCATACGGCTGGCGGCCGAATTTTTGCGGTAATAGTAGACGGACGTTTTGCCCATGATGACTTCGCGCATCATCAGGCCTGTGGGAGCTTCCGCCGTCAATTCAGCGCGGGAGACGTCGACGCCTTCGCCGCGGATTTTTTTGTAAATCAGACGGCCCATCGGATCTTTGCCTAGACGTCCGAACCAGCCCGCGCTGCCGCCCAGACGGGAGATACCGATCGCCACGTTGCTTTCCGCGCCGCCGAATAAACTGTGAAGCTCGGATGAATACTCGAGCCCCTTCCCGTTAGATGGCATGAGCAGCGCCATTGTTTCTCCGAAAGTGATAATGTCAGGTGACGCTAGCGATTGAGCTTGTGTGTTCATTGTCATGAATAGTCTCCATCCATTCTCTGAATGTTAATTGAAACGTTTAAACTATGATTATACCTCATATTATAGTGCATTAACGCCCTATTGCCAACAAAAAAGAGCCGCCATCGCGGCTCCTCTGTCACTATCTAAAACCCGGTCGCTTGCGCTTGCGCCAGCTCCTGCCGCAGCTCATCATGGATATGTCCATTCGTTGCCAGCACATTGCGCACGGCCAAATTGTATGGCCTTCCTTCCGTATCCGTCACTTGTCCGCCGGACTCCTGAATCAATAAGGCTCCCGCCGCGATATCCCAAGCGTTCAGGCCAACTTCCCAGAAGCCGCTCAGTCTGCCTGTCGCGACATAAGCCAGATGCAAGGCTGCCGAACCGGCTACGCGCAGGTTGCGCACTTTGGGCGCCAGCGCCTGCACGCCCTTCAGGTTAATCGGCAGAGCCCCGTTGCGGTCAGCCGGGAACCCTGTTGCCACCAGAGAGCTCGACAATCGGTCTTCCTCGGATACGAGCGCCTTTTTGCCGTGCATGTAAGCCCCTTTGCCTTTCTCGGCAACGAACAGTTCGTCACGGGAAGGGTCATACACGACGCCTACAATGATCTCGCCTTTGTGAGCCAGTGCGATCGAGACGGAGAAGAACGGAAAGCCGTGAACGAAGTTGGTCGTGCCGTCAATCGGATCCACGATCCAGAGGTATTCCTCTTCGATCATCGCTTGCAGCGCCCTTGCCGAAGCTTCCGGTCCCGGTTCTACGCCCTCTTCCCCCAGAATCGAATGATTCGGGAAATGCGTCATAATCAAATTGCGGATAAGCTTCTCAGAGCCCTTATCCACTTCCGTCACCAGGTCCTGCGGTGAGTATTTCGTGTCGATGCGATTGATATCTCCCATCTTGCTCTTAATCCATTCACCTGCTTTGGCCGCCGTGTTAATAGCCACTGCCGTGAAGCTTTTACTCCCGATTACATAAGGTTCCGCGCCACTATTTGCCATTTATATCAACTCTTTCTTATTAATTGAATTTATAAGTAAATTAAGTATAGTAAATTATACGTTTGTAATACTAGTACGTTTCATCCCAAAATATTCGTACAATCATACATATCGCAAAAATAAAAATCCGCACTGCCGGCTTAGGGCAATACGGACCGTTTCTTATATCAACGAATCTTATTAAACGCCGACGATATGGTATCCGCCGTCCACATAAATCACTTCGCCCGTGATGCCGCGGGACAGGTTGCTCATTAAGAACATCGCCGTGTCGCCTACTTCGGCTGTTTCGGTCGTTTTGCGCAGCGGGGCTTTCTCTTCCACTTGACGCAGGATGGAGTTGAAATCTTTGATGCCTTTGGCAGCCAGCGTACGGATCGGCCCTGCGGAAATGCCGTTCACGCGAATGCCGAATTGGCCGAGATCAGCCGCCAGGTAGCGTACGGAAGCTTCCAATGCCGCTTTGGCCACGCCCATGACGTTGTAGTTCTTCATCGCGCGTTCTGCGCCGAGGTAGGTCATCGTCATGATGCTGCCGCCTTCCGTCATCAGCGGATAAATGCGCTTGGACACCGCGACGAGCGAGTACGCGGAGATGTCGTGCGCCAAGGCGAAACCATCGCGGGAGGTGTCGACGAACAAGCCGTCCAGCTCTTCCGTTCTGGCAAAAGCAATGCTATGTACAAGTCCATGAACAACGCCGAGCTTGTCCTTCAGCGTCTCAGCCAGCGTATCGATCTCGGCATCCACCGTAACGTTGCAAGGCATCAGCGTAGCACCCGGGATCGTGTCGGCCAGCTTGCGCACGCGTTCCTCAACGCGCTCGTTCTCATACGTAAACACCAGATTAGCGCCTTGTGCCGCTAAGGATTGCGCAATCGCCCATGCGATGCTGCGGTCGTTGGCAACACCCATGACAAGTATATTTTTTCCTGCTAACAGTTGACTCATGGTCGCGGAAAACCCCTCTCAACATTGGATTATGCGTACTATTACCCATTCTCCAAAGTACCCCATTTTGCCAAACAATTCAAGAAATAAATACGGAATTACTACAGCTCGACGGATGCTTGGTCCCTGACCGTGACTCCTTCCTGGAGCTTGAAGTCCTCCATGAGGCGAAATAGCGCTTCGTCCTTCATTTTGGCTTCAATCATGATGTCCAATCTTGGTGTTGTCGGCGCTATGGCGCGAAGGAATGTCATCAGGGGACCGATCTCAACATAATCGGCATGGCTTCTCGGGTCGGATTCGCTCTTGGGACTGGAAACGTGTATTTTGGGCGGAAGCGCCTCTTCAGGCGAAGGCAGGCTGATCTCCGGTCTTAACCACGTGCGCTGAATGCGCGGCCACATCTCGGCGGCGTCCTCTCCCTCGTTATTGACGGCGTGGTGATGAACGTCCAGAACCATGGGCACTCCGACGGTTTCCGCAATCTCCAGCGTCTCTCCGGCGGTGAACGTCTTATCATCATTCTCGAGCGTAATTCTGTGCCGGATCTCGGGACGGAGCGCTGCGAAATTCTGAATAAACCGTTTCGCGGCCTTCTGCTTATCCCCGTACGAACCCCCGACATGAATGTTGTACATGGCTTCAGGGCCGAACCCCATCGCGTCCAGCATCGCATTATGCCGCTCCAGATCGGCGACGGACTTCTGCAGCACATCGGCCTTCGGCGTACTAAGCACGGTGAAGTGGTCCGGGTGAAAGCTCACGCGCATGCCCCACTGCCTGGCGTAGGCGCCAAGCTCTTCGAATTCGGCGGAGAGCACGGGTATCGGATCCCAGTCTCCGAGCATCTCATGCCCGATAAGGGGAATGAACCTGGAGGAGAAGCGGAAAACCATGATGTCATGCGCCCGGTTATGGCGCAGCAGCCGGAGCGTATTATGAAGGTTTTCCGCGCCTATGCGCTCCAGCTTCCGTATCGCGGCCTCACGGTCCGCCAGCTTGCTGAAGTTGGTGGCTGTCATTGTTTTGGACGGCGAGGCGTTCTTGACGACCGTCGACATCGCCACATACCCGAGGCGAATCATCATGCCTGTGAACCTCCAAGAAGTCATGGTAAAAAATACTGTCTTAGGTTACCCAGGGTTCAGAAGCGCCATACCTTGAAGGTTCGCTTCCTTCACGTGGTTAGCGCCATGATGATCTTGAAGCTGCAAAAAGCCGCGACGCCGATCGGCAAAGGGCTTAGCGCCAGCATCCCCAGCATGGTTCCGCGGTCCTCTTTGCGCAGGATGATTATATTCCCGATCAACCATACAAGAATATATAGGGTTAAGGCTGCCGCGGCGACATACTTATCCTGCGTCGAAGATGGCGACATGAAGCCGTAAAAGCCAAATATCAGAAAGATGACGACATAGGGCGTCGGGATACCGAAAAGGATATTAAAAAGCCAGTAGGCGCGAAATTTTCTCAATACACTCATTCCTTCCGTGTTGCTAAATGCATCTACAGACTATTGTAGCTCTGCCGGACCGGGAGAATAAGTACTAACTTCTTGTAGTACCGCTTGCAGTACCACGGTATAAAAAAGACACCGTCCATCCGGACGATGTCTTCTTCTATTAAGCTTGCTCTCCGAAAAACATTTCGTGGGCGAGCTTCGTTTGGACGGTTGCCTCTTCTTCCGTCAGCCGGCGAACCAGCTCCATCTCCACCTGCGTCACTTCTTCGCCTTGGAAGTTGATTTCCGCGATGGAGGCCAGAATTTTGACAATTGCGATCGCCTGATTGTCAGGAGTATACGCAATCACCTTCTGCCCTGTCGGGAAGACGCGGAAGCCGCTTTTGACCATTTTGCCGCGGCCGTATTCCAACAGCTCGAACAACTCCTGCGCGGACTTGAATTTACAGACCGAATTGAATTCCGTTTGAAATCCCATGAGCATCTACTCCACATCAAAAGTATATTGGATATTTTGCTTCGCCGTATGCCGGTCAATAGCCAGACGAATCAGATCGTCCAGCAGCTCTGCGTAGGGTTTGCCCGATTCCTGCCATAACAGCGGGTACATACTGAAAGGCGTAAAGCCAGGCATCGTATTGATTTCGTTGATATAAACCTTCTGATCGGCTTTGCCCAGGAAGAAGTCAACACGGGATAAGCCGCTGCCGTCGATCGCCTGGAAAGCTTTAATCGCCAGCTCTCTGATGCGCTCTGATATCTCCGTCGGAATCTCCGCCGGAATGACCATCGCCGATTTGCCGTCTACATATTTCGCTTTGTAATCGTAGAATTCGTTCGAGGACACGATTTCACCGGCAACGGAAGCTTGCGGCTCGTCATTGCCAAGAACAGCGACTTCGATCTCCCGGGCATCGATATTTTCTTCAATAATCACCTTGCGGTCGTATTGGAAGGCGAAATTAACCGCCTGAATAAGCTCCTCTTGATTTCTAGCTTTGGAAATTCCAACGCTGGAGCCCAGGTTCGCCGGCTTTACGAAGCAAGGGTAGCCGATCGCCGTCTCGAGTTCAACGAGGTGATAGGCACGATTTCTCTCCCACTCCGCCCGTGTGAAATGACGGAAAATACATTGCGGAAGCCCTTCTTGCGCAAAGATCTTCTTCATCATGACTTTATCCATGCCGACGGCGGAAGCAAGCACCCCTGCTCCTACGTAAGGAACGTTCGCCATTTCCAATAATCCTTGGATCGTCCCGTCTTCGCCGAACGTACCGTGCAGCAGCGGGAAAATCACATCCAACCCTGCATCTTTCGTTCCAGCCTGCGCCGCTGCAGCGATTGCGACATCGCCTTTTTGCTGGACAGCGCCGAAAATAGGTGCCAAAGCATTAGAAACAGGTGCGTTGGCAGCATCTCCGCTGCTGAAGGTCAGCACCTCTTTCGATGTTATGGGAGCGAGTAGTGGAGCGCCGCTTCTCCATTCGCCACTTTTGGAGATATAAAACGGGATCACTTCATATTTCGTGAAGTCCACGGCTTTCATAACGGCCATAGCTGTCTGCAAGGACACGTCATGCTCTCCTGATTTCCCCCCATAGATGAGTCCAACCTTAATTTTGCCGCTCATTGCGTACCTCCGTCTAGTCGTTCTATTCCTTCATTCTTCATTAAAAACAGATCACATTTCATCAGCAACCCGAACGAAAACGTACTTGGTGCGCTCCGTCCAGGCAGGCGAATCTTTATAAGCCCAATAACGATTGCGGCTGTTATAGGTGTGCGCGTTGACGAGCGGCATGCCGTTGGCATCCTTGCCCGTCACAATTACATTGTGCTGGTACCGGCCATCGCCGTCCCAGTCATAAGAGATCGTGTCGCCCGGCTCAAGCTCGCGGGGATCTTCGACAGCATGGCCCTGCAGCCCTTTGCGGCTGTGCGCGAGAAAGCTTTGCAAGCTGTTGGCGACCGCCCAGGAGAAGCTCCAGAGCTCTTGATTGCCTCTTCGGCCCGCATACCACCAGCCCAAATCCCTTTTCCCAGTATAGTCCATTGGAGCCCCGCCTGCAAAGAGGCATTGCGAGACAAAATTCGTGCAATCGACTTCAAATTCCTCATACTTCGGATTGGGCGTTTGCCACCACGTTTCCGCATATTGGACGGCTTTGGGACGGTTATAAATGATTTTGCGGGAAACGAATTCCTGAGCTCCGCTGTTGAGTATACTATGGTTGATATACGGGAGGGACGGCGCCCTCCGGACCCCCTCCGATAATTGTTCCTGCTCAGGCAAAAAGACGCCCCGCTTGCCCGGGAACGATCGTTCCCCTTGCAGGGACTCCGTCGTTCTAACGAGCCAACGATTCGCCGTACTGTCGATGACGACGCGTTCCGACTCCATCCGCTCTTCGAGATGCGCAGCCGATCCGATCCGGTAGTGCAGCTGCCGGTGAAGCTGGATGTCCGCTATGATCCCATACGCGGTTTCCCGGACACCGGTGAGACGCAGCTTGGTCTCTCCTCGCAGCAGCTTGGCATCGCGTTCCCGAAAGCTTTCCAGGAGCCTGCGGGCCCTGATATCCTGCTTTCTTACAGAAGCGCTATCTGAGATATAGGCTTCTAGCGGCGCTGCGGAGCCTTCGAGCTCCGCTTGATTTTTGGCATGAACATAATGATAGAGCGCTGTTTTCCAGGACATCGGGGTAACCCTCCCAAAAAGTTTTTTTGCATGACAAAATGGCTGCGCAGTCGCTTGCTGGATAGGAATCATTCATTTATGGAAATTACGCTATGCGGCAAAATAACTGTTATCGTAGGACGAGCCCGATTTGCTTTGAATTGATTCAATATATGACATTTAAACGGTAAAAATGATTGAAATAAATCTTTACTCAATCACAGCGAAACGCTATACTTGAGATAGGGGATTAATGAAATTGGATTTCACTAGATGAAACACAATGGATGAAGATATTTAAAGGAGGAATAACCCATGTCCAATAAGGACACTTTTTCTGTGCGTAAGCAGTTAACTGTTGGAACGAAATCATTCCAGTACTACAGTCTTCCTGACTTCGAAAGCCAAGGTCACGGAACGATCAGCAATCTTCCTGTTTCCATTCGCGTATTGCTCGAAGCTGCGATCCGTCAATTCGACGGCCGCGCGATTACAAGCGACCACGTCAAACAAATCGCTGGCTGGGCTGAAGGCCGCGATGACAACAAAGAAATTCCTTTCATTCCAGCTCGTATCGTTCTTCAGGACTTCACAGGCGTTCCTGTCGTCGTTGACCTTGCGGCAATGCGTGCGACAATGGCTCGTGAAGGCGGAGACCCTAAACGGATCAACCCGCTTGTTCCTGTAGACCTTGTTATCGACCACTCTGTCATGGTTGACGCTTTCGGATCCCCGGATGCGCTCGACACGAACATTAACTTAGAATTCGAAAGAAACGAAGAGCGTTACCGTTTCCTTCGTTGGGCGCAAACTGCGTTCGATAATTTCCGTGCGGTTCCTCCGTCAACAGGTATTGTTCACCAAGTAAACTTGGAGTACTTGGCATCTGTTGCAGCTACCAAAACAATCGACGGCGAAACTGTCGTATATCCGGATTCCTTGGTTGGTACGGACTCCCATACAACGATGATCAACGGTCTTGGCGTTGTAGGTTGGGGCGTCGGCGGTATCGAAGCTGAAGCCGGTATGCTTGGCCAACCGTTGTACTTCGTTGCACCGGACGTTGTAGGTTTCAAATTGACTGGCCACTTGGCAGAAGGCGCTACGGCAACGGACTTGGCTCTGACTGTAACGCAAATTTTGCGTAAAAAAGGCGTAGTCGGCAAATTCGTCGAGTTCTTCGGTCCTGGTCTGAGCAACATCTCCCTGGCTGACCGTGCAACTGTAGCGAACATGGCTCCTGAGTACGGCGCAACCATCGGCTTCTTCCCAGTTGACCAAGAAACGCTGAACTACCTCAGAGGCACTGGCCGCGACGAAGAGCAAATCGCCCTCGTAGAAGCTTATTACAAAGCGCAAGGCATGTTCCGTACGGACGCTACGCCAGATCCTGTGTTCACGGATGTCCTTGAGCTTGATCTCGGTTCCGTCGTACCAAGCTTGGCTGGTCCTAAGCGTCCGCAAGACCGCGTTGAGCTTACGAACATGAAGGAGTCCTTCAACTCCATCATCCGTACGCCAATCGACAAAGGCGGATACGGTCTGTCTGAAGAGAAAATCAACGAGCAAGTCGATGTGGTCTATCCGAACGGCGATACTGTGAAAATGACGACAGGTTCCGTTGTTATCGCAGCGATCACTTCCTGTACGAACACATCCAACCCAAGCGTTATGCTGGGTGCAGGTCTTGTGGCGAAGAAAGCCGTAGCTCGCGGTTTGAGAAAACCGGCATTCGTGAAAAGCTCCCTGACACCTGGTTCCTTGGTTGTTACCGAGTACCTGGTGAAAGCAGGCTTGCTTGAGCCGCTGGAAGCTCTGGGCTTCCACGTTGCAGGTTACGGCTGCGCAACTTGTATCGGTAACTCCGGTCCGCTTCCGGATGAAGTTAGCAAAGCGATCGCTGACAACGATATGACGGTAGCTGCTGTTATTTCCGGTAACCGTAACTTCGAAGGCCGCGTTCATGCTCAAGTGAAAGCGAACTACCTGGGATCCCCTCCACTCGTTGTTGCCTATGCTCTTGCAGGTACAGTGAACATTGATTTGGCTAACGATCCGATCGGCTACGACCAAAGCAATCAACCAGTTTACCTCAAAGACATCTGGCCAACGAACCAAGAGATTCAAGAAGCTCTTGGCGTAGCGATGAGCGCAGACATGTTCCGCGACAAATACAGCAACGTATTCCGTGCGAATGAGCGTTTCAACCAAATCGCTATTCCGGAAGGCGACCTGTACGAGTTCGACACGAACTCCACTTACATTCAAGAGCCTCCGTTCTTCACGGATCTGGGTACGGTTCTGGATGATATCGCTGATATCCGCGGCGCGAAAACTTTGGCACTCATGGGCGATTCCGTTACAACGGACCACATCTCCCCTGCAGGTAACATCAAAGTTGACAGCCCGGCTGGCAAATACTTGATCGATCATGGTGTAAAAAGAGAAGACTTCAACTCCTACGGTTCCCGCCGCGGTAACCACGAAGTGATGATGCGCGGAACGTTCGCGAACATCCGTATTCGTAACCAAGTGGCACCAGGAACAGAAGGCGGCGTAACGACTTACCTGCCAACTGGCGAAGTGGAGTCCATCTACGATGCATCCATGAAATATCAAGAGAACGGCCAGAACCTCGTCGTTATCGCTGGTAAAGAGTACGGAACCGGAAGCTCCCGTGACTGGGCGGCAAAAGGTACGTTCCTGCTCGGCGTGAAAGCCGTTATCGCTGAAAGCTTCGAGCGTATTCACCGCAGTAACCTTGTCGGTATGGGCGTTCTTCCGCTGCAGTTCCTTGACGGAACTAGCTGGAAAACACTCGGTATCACAGGCCGCGAAACGTTCGATATCACAGGTCTGAGCAACGACGTTCAACCAGGTTCGACTGTAAAAGTAACGGCAACTCGCGAAGACGGAACAACCTTCGACTTCAACGTGCTTGTTCGTCTGGACAGCTTGGTTGATGTGGACTACTACCGTAACGGCGGTATTCTGCAAACTGTTCTTCGCCAAATCTTGGCTGAGAAGAACTAATAGCATAAGGATAACCGACAGGGCGATTCGCTCTGTCGGTTTTTTTGCGTTTGGGGCGGGCGCAGCGGCCTGCACACATAACAAGCGTAGCAGCGGCTCTCTGCCTCGGTGCGGTTCAGCAAGCTCAACTGCTTCGTGTAGGGCTTGCTGGGTTCATCCGCGAGGCTGCATGCCAGTCTCGGTACACCATTACCGAACACGAACTCTCATCCGTTTCCGCGAGAATTGCCGAGCTCTCTTCGGCTAGGCTGCCGTAAATGGAAATACTCCAGCTATTCCATCGATTCTTCGGCTCCTGAGGCTAATAGCGGGAATAACTCCAGTTAAAATAACTGTTGAAACGGCTAGCACGCCACTTTTCTCAGAAATAACTGGAGTATTTCCCGTTATCATGCCCACAGGGGCCCTATCTCGCTGAATTAACTGGAGGAATTCCTGTTACGGCTTGCTCGAGAGGAGGTTTGCCCCGTTTCAGTACCGCGGCGGTGGAATCCTGCAAAAACGCCAAGCGTCAAATGGAATCTCAGGGGCGTATTTCCAGTCCCCCATCCATACGGACAGATTGCTTTCGGCCCCCCACACTTCCATCCATTCCCAAAAGAAGTGTTAACGAGCAACCATGAATCCGCTTTCAAAAAGTCCGATAAACCCAGTCGTACCGCATGTTTGGGACACATTTCCAATAAATGTGGGTTGAGCCCCCTACAATCCCGTGCCTATAATTAGGAAAGCGAAAGGAGAGATGATGATGAAATCATTACAAAAGTTCATCCTCGTCATGCTGTTCGCGGCAATTGGTGTTACTTCTGCACTTGGCAGTTATACGCAAACCACCTACGCGGCAACAGCGGTTTTAAAACGAGGAAGCCAAAATGGGGATGTATGGGATCTTCAATTCCGTCTGAAAATGCTCGGCTACTATTCCAAGCCGATGGATGGCATATATGGGGAAAGCACGACGCAAGCTGTTCGAAATTTCCAAAGCAACTACGGATTAACGCCGGATGGCATTACCGGTTTAGATACATGGAACGCCCTGTACGACTTCTCGGCGAACCGGGCAGAGCTTGATATTCTCGCGAAACTCATCTATAGCGAAGCACGCGGGGAATCTTATGAAGGGCAAGTTGCCGTCGGTGCCGTTATTATGAACCGGCTTCAATCTTCACAGTTTCCGAATACGATTAAGGAAATCGCTTTTCAACCTGGTGCCTTTACCGCGGTGGACGATGGCCAGTATTGGCTAACGCCGGACAGAACCGCTTACCTGGCAGCCCAGGACGCTGTGAGAGGCTGGGATCCGACCAAAGGCGCTCTGTACTACTTCAACCCGCAAACAGCGACAAGCTCGTGGATCTGGTCGCGTCCGCAGACCGTGCAGATCGGGAATCATATTTTCGCGAAATAAGACATCACATCAGCAATCCCCCCAAACCCCAAACAAAGAGGCAGCCTGATCTTCGGATCAGTGCAGCCTCTTTTCTTCGTCAGAGCCCTCCATGGCTGAGGAGGAAGCCGCAGAGTCGGGGTTGGAGCTTGGGCTGGACCTTGGATTGGGGCCGGGGCTGGAGCTTGGGCCGAGGCTTGGGCTGAGGCCGGGACCGGAGCCTGCTTGCGGATCACCATCCGCATACCAAGGATTGAAATGCACGAGCACCTCATCCACCTCGGAATGAGCGCTCATAATTTTGTGCTTGATCAGACGGGAAATATCATGCCCTTCCTGAATCGTCAGCCTGCCGGGGACGCCGAGTCTGGCATCGACCAGGATATAGTGACCGTGCTCGCGTGCCCGCAAACGGTCGATGCGCTTAATCTCCGGGACGGACCGAATCTGCGTCTCATACTGCCGGATTTGCTCCATATTCACGCTGCGCTCCATTAGAATATCGAACGATTCGCGGCCCATTTCGTACGCCAGCTTCAGCACCAGGAAGGACACGATAATCCCGGCGACAGGATCCCCGTAAGCCAGGAACCCGTACCCCCAGCGGTCGCCGATCAGCGCTAAGCCAATCCCGACCGAAGCAGCGATGGAGGCATACACATCGGCCAAATGATCGTAAGCCGTGGCGATTAATCCTTTGCTGTTAAGGCGGCGTCCGACGCGCATGGTGTACACATAAAGGATTTGCTTGGAGATAAGGGATATGAGAGCCGCGATAAATGCAATCAAATGCGCCTCGCCCGCAGGCTCGAAAAGCGCATGAATCGAATGATACCCCATATAAATCGCAGCCCCGGCCAAAATGATCGCCACGATGAAGGCGCCGAGCACCTCGGCTTTCCCGTGGCCGTAGGGATGCTCGACATCCGCCGGCTTATTCGATACGCGCATGGAGCTGTACGCCGTCGCCGTCGCGATGACGTCGCCGGCATTGTGAATGCCGTCAGCGACAAGCACCTGGCTGTTGAATAAAAGGCCTACCGCAATCTTGATCGCTGTAAGCACAATATTGCTGGCGAGACTAATCCAGATCGCCAGCATCGAGGCTGTCTTCTTCATACGCGCCACTCCCTTCCGTCTTCTAGTATGAGCCTCCGGGAAGCAAAAAATCCCCTATCCATGACCCGGATAGGGGTGATTCTGCAACGATGCTGCCCTAACGCAGCATCGTGCCCATGCGCCGCGCCGCCTCCATAATGAGAGGCGCCTGCGCTTGCATTTCCTCCAGCGTCAGCCGGTTCGCTGGACCGGAAACCGCGAGAGCGGCGACAAGCCGGCCGCCGTGGTCCAAGATCGGTGCGGCCACCGCCGCCGCACCGGGCTCGCGCTCTTCCACGCTCGTAGCGAAGCCGGCGCGTTTCGTTTCGCTGAGCTGCAGCAGGAACGCCTGCTGGTCAAGCCCGGTCGGCCAATCGGCCGAGGCCAGCAGCTGCTGCTGCAGCGAGGGTTCCGCGAAGGCGACGAGCACCTTGCTCGAGGCGCCGACGTAGAGCGGCATTCGCGCCCCGACAGGGGCGACGCGGCGAATGGCGTGCGTGCTCTGCACGGCTTGGATGCGAATCCGCTCCAGGCCGTCCTGCACATACAACGAGATCGTCTCGCCGAGGAGATCGCGCAGCCGTTCCATTTCCGGCAGCAGGATGATGCCGGGGTCGCCCTCCTTGGAGAGGTTGGCGGACAGCTCCCATAGACGATAACCGAGCCGGTACTTATCCGTGGCGGCGTCGCGCATCACGAAGCCCTTGCCTTCCAGCGAAGCCAAGAGGCGGTGCACCGTACTTTTATGTAACTCCACACGGCTTGCAATCTCCGTCAATGTCAGCTCGGTCGCCCCGGTAAAACAGAGCATAATATCTAAAGCACGCTCAACTGCACGTACGGTCAGCTTGCTATCTTCCATGACTACCACCACTTTCACTGTATGTTTCCAGCCATGTAAACCTATATGATGTTTCACTATATGAAACCCAGTTATATCTAGTATAACCAAACTACATACGGGCGTAAAGGTCAAACATCTGTTTCTTCCATTGTTACAGAACGATTACAAGGGCTTTACATTTCCCGCACCCTCATTGACTTGAAAGCGCATTCAGAATAAGATAAAGATAATACATTACTTATCTGAATTTTTAGATAATTTTAACATTCTCCCGATATCACCCCAGAGCAGCTGATTTAACCACACTAATTCTATGGAGGGAGGGTGCTGCGATGCCATCAACATCTCTATCCCCTGGCTCAATTCAACCTACATTAGATCAGGTCGTTACCCGTCCGATTGTACGCAAAAGAAGGCTGATTCTCACCATCCTGATCTCAATCTTAACCTTATGCATGTCGCTGCTGCTTGCCTTTCATGCCTATATTGCGTGGACGCTGGCGCGGCCGCATATCGATCCGCTGCATTCCGATCCGATGCGAGCTGTCGGGCTTCCGTACAGCAGTATCACGTTCCCTAGCTTGAACGGCACTTCCCATTTGGACGGTTGGTTTATTCCAGCCCAATCCAATAAGACCGTCATTTTCTCCCACGGTTACGGAGGCAATCGCGAAGAGCTATGGGTTCCGCTCTACAATTTGGCCCGCGAGCTTCATATGCAGAGCTATAATGTGCTCATGTTCGATTACGGCTATGTCCAGCCGGGCAACGAACGGATCATGACCGGCGGCATCCAGGAATCGCAAGAGCTGCTGGGCGCCATCCAATATGTGAAGCACTTATCCGACGGACCGATCTATATCTGGGGCTTCTCCATGGGAGCAGGAACTGCGCTTCAAGCCGCTCTCCAACAAGGATCCGATATTTCAGGGATGATTCTGGACAGCACCTTCATGCTGAATCCGGATACGCTCTATCACAATATGAAGCAAGTCGTGAACGTACCGAAATTCCCGTCTCTCCCGCTCGTTCGCTTATTCTTTCCGCTATTGAACGGCGTGAGCTTGCGCGAAGTTCCGTATAAGAAGGTGACATCAACCGATTACTCCATGCCCATCTATTTCATTCATGGGACCGAGGATTCCAAGGCTCCTTACGAAATGGTAGAGGACATTTTCAAAGTACAGCATGATGCGCAGTCGAAGCTGTGGATCATTCCCAAAGCGCAGCATGAGCTGCTGTACCGCGCAGAACCGAAGAAATATGTAAGCACGACGCTCAGCTTCCTGAACGGGTTATCGACGCCAGCCCCGGCTGCCGTCCATTCATCCGGTATTCCCTCCTCCCTATAAAATCGACCCCTTGCGGGGTCGATATTTTTTTGCGGACATCCGATTCCGCCCTTTAGTCCATTTCATAAATCGAACCCGACTTGCTCGCGAACAGCTCCGCATACACCTTCTCCGCATAGGCGTCAGTCATGCCGGAGATATAATCGGCGACGAAGCGCGGCCAGCTCCAACTGCCCTTACGGCGTTCGTAGCTGTCGATCCAATCCGGCGGAATGATCCACATGCCGCGATCCTGATCGATGAAGCTTTCCCATAAGCGTTCGACGATGATCTCGCTGCGTTTCTGCAGACGCAGGACTCGGAAATCCTTGATCAACGTAACCCACGCCAGCTTCTTCAAAATTTCCATCGTCCGCAGCAGATTCATATCCTCCGCACCGTCTTTCACGAGCGCGACCTTCTTCCAGCCCCGTTCGGCATCGTCGAGAATGTCCAGCCGGCTGGCGAAGGAGCTTACCCAGCGCGCCTTCATCTCCCTGCGCGTGCGGGACTCCTCCCGGTTGCACTCAGCAAAAATTTGCTGCCATTGCTCGAGGTAATCCGTCAGCACTTGCCGGACCATCTTCTCGATATCGATCTGTTCCCAACCGAATTTGTGCTTGTTGGGGTCGTTCAGAATTTCCATCACCAAATGCCGGATGAGCCTCTGATCCTCAAAGAATGTAGCGTTCATCTGGATTTTGCCCGCGCGGATCCCGTCTTCGATGTCATGCGTCGAGTATGCGATATCGTCGCATAAATCCATCAGCTGTGCTTCCAGCGTAGAGCAGCCCTCAGGCATCTGCCACTGGTGCCGAAGCTCGCGGATGATCTCCCATTCGGAAGCATAGACCCCCTTGAGCCTTCCTTCCTCTTCCAGCAGGAACGGATACTTGTTAATGCCGAGCAGCACGGCGGCCGTGAGATCGAGCCCGCTTTCGCTGCCCGCCCGCTTCTCGAGGAACATCAAGATGCGGAAGTTCTGCGCGTTGCCCTCATATTTCAATCCGTGGTCCTTCATCAGAATATGGTTGAGTACTTCTTCCCCTTTGTGCCCGAATGGCGGATGTCCGAAGTCGTGGGCAATGGACGCGCATTCCACCACGGTAGGGTCAATGATAAGTCCCGGATGCTCTCTCTTTTGCAGAAAAGGGTTCGTCCGCTCCAGTCGCTTCGCTACTTCCCTGGCAATTTGGGCCACCTCCAGCGAATGCGTCAGCCGTGTCCGGTAATAGTCGCCGGAGCCGGCGCCAAACACTTGCGACTTGCCTTGAAGACGCCGAAACGTCGGAGATTGGATCAGCCTGGCGTAATCCCGTTCAAATTCATCCCGTTCTTCGCTCACTTTAGAGGAAGCGGCCTCGCCGGGCCGGTATTTTCGTATGTTGTTCATTCGCTTGCCCCCTCATCGTGCTCTTGCTGGCTTCTTTGATTATGTATCGTATATAGCTGGTTAATAAGCCGCTGCATTCCTTCAGCCGTTATTATCAGTTTATGCTACAGCATGTACGCCAGTTACCAGCAGCATTTTTTATTTATAAAAGAATACTATAACTATCCATCCCTCAACAAGTCACCTTGCCGCTTTCCATGCAAAAAAGGGATGATGCACAAGACCTTTGTCTTCATGCACATCCCCTTAACAATGAACTCATCGATTGATCAAAGAAAGGAACTCGGAGCGAAGCGTTGAGTCTGTCCGGAACGAGCCGCGCACAGCCGAGGTGATCGTCTCGCTGCCGTACTTCTTGACTCCTCTGGAGCACATGCACATATGCTCTCCTTCGACGACAACCATCACGCCGTGCGGCTTCAGCACTTCATCCAGGATGTCGGCGATCTCCGAAGTAATTCTCTCCTGCACCTGCAGCTTGCGGGTCACGACGTCGACCAGACGGGCGAACTTGCTCAATCCCGCTACTTTGCCGCTGGGCAGGTACCCAACGTGCACTTTCCCGAAGAAGGGCGCCATATGGTGCTCGCACTGACTGTAATAAATGATATCTTTGATAATGACCAGCTCTTCATGCTGCTCGTCGAACGTAACGCCAAGCACGTCGCGAGGATTCGCTTCATAGCCGGCGAAGATTTCCTCATACATCCGTGTAACGCGCGCAGGCGTGTCCAGCAAGCCCTCCCGGTCCACATCCTCGCCGATCAACCGCAGAATCTCCCTCACATGATGCTCAATCTGTTCGCGATTCTCAGCAACTCTCGTATTTTTGTATTCAATAGATGCCATCTTCTCTCCACTCCTCTTCTCATATCCTCTTCTCATAAACCTCAGCCCATGCACACCGTTAACACCTTGATCCCGTCCCTCATCGCCTTGCTGTCCTTGTGCGTTTTGGCCAACAGCATGCCGCCTTCCAGCAAGGAAACGATCGGCGTCGCCAGCTCCACCGGGGTCAATCCCTGCAGCGACAGCTCCCCCTGCTTACGTCCTTCCTGCAGGCAAGCTTCCACCTCTGCCGCCAGCTCGCTGAAGAAACCGCTAAGCGGCTTACGCAGCTCCTCCGAGCTGTCGCTCAGCTCCAGCGCCAAGTTGCCGAAGAAGCAGCCTTTGCGGCATTCATGCTGCTCGCAGAAGGTGATCATACGTTCGAATAAGGCCAGCACGCGCTGCTTCGGCGAAAGCTTGCTATTCCCCAGGCTCGGCTCCATAACGGACTGTCTCATTTCTTGCACCTTGCGCTCAATGACCCTTATGCCCAGTTCTTCTTTGCTTTTGAAATGATAATAAAAATTACTTTTGCATACTCCGCTGCTCGACAAAATATCCTCTAGTCCCGTCCCCTGAAAGCCATGATCATGAAATAGTTCCATCGCGGCCTCCAAGATGCGGTCTTTGTTGCTTGCCATCGACTAGCCACCTCTGAATCGTACTGGTATGTCCTAATTTCATGCTGTCCGGCCATAATAGGAAGGGCTCGTACTGCCCGCCGGTCGAACGGTTGGTCAGCAAAGCCCTCTGGAGTAGTTATCGCTCTTGTATTATTTCCACTTTTGGTTTTTCATCATTTGCTGCGCCTTGTTGATTTGCTGTTTATTCATGTTATAGCCCATTTGCTTGGCCATCTTGGCCAGCATTTCCGGATTGCTTTGCATCGCTTCCAGCTGTCTCTTCAAATAGAAGACGCCGATGAAAAATCCGCCCACTAAGCCCACAATCAACGTGAGAATGGGAATGATGTAACTCCACATAAGTATGCCCCCTGCAAGTGTAAATGGTGTATAGATTGCTTGCTTTATCATATCATTTCTGCCGAATAGTTTACAAATGGCTTGGCTGCATTTTACAGCACTTGCTCAATGAACAACGTCGTATGCTTCGCCAGATCGAGCTCCTTGATTTCCAGCTGGTTATCCGACTGGTCCTGCTTCACAATGCGTACGATCGGACGGCTCGGCAGCCCGCGATGCTGGCCGACAACGACCCCGGTCTCCCGGTTCGACAACCGTACGGAAGCTCCCGTCGGGTAGATGGACACGGTTTTCAGAAATTGAATGAGAACCTCCCGGTCCAGCTTCGTGCCCGCCAAAGCCATCATATGCTCGCAAGCCTCATACGGCAGCAAACGCCGCCCTTCCGAATCTCCGGATAGCAGATTGTCGTACATATTCGCAACTGCCGTTATTTTCGCATAAAGATGAATCTCATCGCTGGTCAACCCTCTCGGTATGCCGCCGCCGTCTAACGCTTCATGATGTTGGAATGCGACATGGGCGATGAGCAGACTGAACTCGCGTTTGTTCTTCAGGAGCTCAAACCCCCGCCAAGTATGGTGCTTCCGCTCATCCGGCGATTCGTCGTCATAGGTTAATTCAACCTTGCCGATGTCGTGCAGGAGTGCGCCGATGGCCAGTTCTTTCAGCTGCGTCACGTTAAAGCCCATATTGATCCCTATGAGAACGGACATCATACAGACGTTCGTCGCATGAACGTACTTCTCGTTATCTTTCGTCCGGATATCGGTCAACTGGACGAGCACGTCACGGTTCTTCATCACTTCATCCAGCAGCGTGTCGATCGAAATGCTCATGGCACGGGAATTGAATTCCTTGCCCGAGCGGATCGCGGCGAAGGTCTGCCCCATCTGCTGCATGACGATGCGTTTCGTCTCCTCCGAAAGGAGCTCCGGAATCTCCACATCTTCCAGATTGGGATCCTTGATATACACCATCGTAATGCCGATCCGGTTCAACGTATTAATCATGAAGACCGTCAGCTGCACACCTTCGGAAAGCAGAATCGATCCATTGCCGGCGAAAATGGTGCGCCCCAAATATTGCCCCGGCTCCACGGTATCCAGATGTACGTATTTCATAGGCTCCCCCTGCCCGCTTCGGTCCTGGCCACAGGCCGTTCCAGATCCAACAGCTTCACTTTGATGTCCAGACCGCCGCCGTAACCGACCAGATCCCCGCCGGCGCCAATGATCCGGTGACACGGAATCATGACGGGAATCGGATTCTTATTGTTCGCACCGCCGACCGCTCGGACCGCTTTCGGAGATTGAATGGCTTCGGCAATATCTTTGTAGGAAGCCGTCGTACCGTAAGGAATATCGCACAAGGCCGCCCATACTTTTTTCTGAAAATCCGTCCCCCGCAAATCCATCTCCCCGTCAAAACGCAGGCGTTCCCCGCTGAAATATTGCTCCAGCTGCCGGACTGCCGGCGACAGCCGGGACGCTTGCTCTTGCAGCTCATAGCCGCCGTACCAGCGGTCCGCCCATTGCCACAGCTCGTCTTGGTTATCTGCGAATGATCCGAAAGCGATCCGGCAGAGCCCCTTGGAGCTTGCTACCAGCAGGAGCGTGCCTATCGGGGAATTAATCTCCGTATAGTAAAGGACGTTCGAATCCGCTTGCTGTCGTGATGTCATGTCGATTCCATCTCCCTTGAACTTGCTGCAACCGCTGCGATCGCTTTCTCAATATCTTCCCGTACGGCCGGCTCCCTCTCGTCCTGCTGCGCCTTCTCCAAGGCCGCAGCCGCGTCTTCGCCGCCGATCCGCCCGAGCGCCCATGCCGCCGTCGCTCGGATCTCAGGCCGCGGATCGGCCTGCAGCAGCTCGTTGAGGACCGGCACTGCCGTACGGTCCTTGAAATTCCCAAGCGCGATGATGGCGTTGCGCTGGATCGGCCTCTTGCCCCGCCAAGACGCCGCGATGCGGCCGTATTGTTCTTTGAAGTCCTTGTTGGACATTGTCAGCAAGGGGATCAAGAGCGGCTTGACCTTCTCCGGGTCAGGCTCGAATTCCGGATGATGCGTCCAGTTCATCCCCTTGTTCTTGGGGCAGACGATCTGGCACGTATCGCAGCCATAGAGGCGGTTGCCGATCTTCAGCTTGAACTCGTCCTCCACATATCCCTTCGTCTGCGTGATGAAGGAGATGCAGCGGGATGAGTTCAGCTGCCCTGGGCCGACGATCGCCCCGGTGGGACACGCATCGATACAGATCGTGCAATCGCCGCATTGGTCCATCATCGGGGTATCTGCTGCGAACGGGATATCTGTAATCATCTCGCCGAGATATACCCACGATCCCCACTCGGGGGTGATCACGGCGCAGTTCTTGCCGGACCAGCCGATCCCGGCCCGTTCGGCAACGGCCCGGTCGACCAGCGCGCCTGTGTCGACCATGCTCTGCAGCCTCGCGTCAGGCATCCGTTCCGCGATGAAAGCCTCCAGCTTCGCAAGCCGGTCGCGAAGCACATCGTGGTAATCTCGCCCCCATGAGGCGCGCGAGATGATCCCCCGGTACGCGCCGGGCTCCGAGCGCGGCGGGTTCGCCAGCTTCGACGGGTACGCCACCGCGATGGAGATGATCGACCGCGGCGCCTCCATGCTCAGCTCGGGGCGCACCCGCTTCTCTATATCCGGCTCTTCGAAGCCGGATTCAAACCCCTTCTCACGGTGACGGAGAAGGATGTCTTTCAATTCCGTGAACGGCTCCGCCGTTGTGAAGCCGATCTTATCAATACCGAGGGACGGCGCGGCTTCCACGATCTCTTGCTGTAGTCTGCTGATATCTGCTTTCGTTGCTGTCTCCATGGAAAGAGCCATTCGCCCCCACCTCTCTTCTATAGGTTTAATCCAGCTTGGCGGCCATGGCGAAGGGCCATAGCACGTACTCCGCACGGCCTTGAATCATGCTGGCCGGAACGTCCCCGAACCTGCGGCTGTCAGCGCTAGCCGACGCATGGCGGTTATCGCCCATCACGAAGACATGGCCGTCCCTGACACGCGCCGGACCGAAATCGCCGTCTTCGATAAGCGAGTTCGTGTACGGCTCTTCGAGCTTCCGTCCGTTCACATAGAGCGCCCCGTCGATGCCCTGCACTTCGTCGCCTCCGACGGCGACGACCCTTTTGACCAGGAAGGCATGCTGCGTGAAGGCATGCTCCTCGTTCTCTTTGAGGATCACAATCTCCCCGCGCCCAGGAGCTTTCAAGTACGTAACCGCCCGATTCACGAACAGCCATTCACCCTCCTGCAGCGTAGGGTCCATCGAGTGGCCGCGAACCGTGGACAGGTTGAATCCGTACTGATGCACGAGAATAACGACAAGAAGAGCTACGAGAATGGATTTCGTCCAATCCCACAGCTCATGGGTCAAGCTTCTGGTTTCCGTCTGCTTCCCGGTTCCAGAACTGGAAGCTGCTTTATTCGATTCATTGCGCCCTACAAAGAAGCTCATTCAGGCTCCTCCGTTCCTATGCTTTTCCCACTCTTCGTAGTAATGCATGACCCACTCGTCCTGAAAAGGCGGCTTGTCCGTGCCCGCCAGCGCCAGAATGGCAGCCAGCCCTTCCTTCACTTTGGATTCTACAAGCGCAGAATAGTGATAATTCAGTTTATGGCGCTCATATTCATCCTGATCCACAACGTGAACGGAACCGTCGGGCATTCGAATGACATCCAAATCGTAATCGATATAAGTCAGCACCTGCTGAGTCACGTACATGGGAGAGGCCACATTGCAGTAGTACCTCACCCCTGTTTCCTCAATGAGTGCAACAATGTTGAACCACATCTTGGGGATGAAAAAAGATACGCCCGGAATACGGCTGACCCATTCCTTGCCGTCCGCTTCTTGTATTTTGGTCTGGCTATTGATGAATACCATCATCCCTTGCTGGAGGTGCTCGGCATGCAGGATGCTCGGCGGTACCCGCCAATTCGTGAGCCACATCCGGTGTAGATGTCCGTCATGTTTGAAGCTTTTTATCACATAAGGCGTGAAAATATCCATGTCTCAAAGCTCCTCTGTTGATAGCTGCCGATAAGTTCCCCTATTATATAGAAAAGCATATCTGACCCCCAAATGCAATGGCGGCACCGATATGCTTTCCTCAACTTGCTTCTATGCAATTTCTTCCGTTCGAACAAGCTTATACGCTGATCTTTTTCACGATGCTCAGACGGTGCGCAGCACGGGAAAAATCGTTGGAGCTATAGCCTGCCGACTCGTATACAGGGAGTACAACTTCATTATGGACGTCGACCGTTACCATAATTTTGTTCACGTTCCGGTGGAGGAACCTTTGCTTCATTGCTTCGATCAATGCTTTGCCGATACCCTTGCGCTGATATTCTGCGGCAACTGCAATGCGATAGAAATAGCCGTTGTTGTTATCGATGGTGCCGATGATCATGCCCACGATTTCTGATTCTTCTTGTGCGACAAGCACAAGCTCCGTATCCCAAGAAAGCTGGCGAGCAAAAGCTTCCATCGTTTCTTCATAGCAAGTTTCCGACAAAACATCTTCTAAGAGTGCTGTCACCGAAGACGTATCACTAAGCTGAAATGAACGAACATGCATACGGTTCTCTCCCAATCCTCTATGAATTTGTTAGGACTTTTTTTGTGGTAAATTAGTAAATACGACAAAAAAGTACGGAATCCTGCTGAAAATGTGTTAAAATTCACAAAAATCTTTGTTTTTTTCTAAAATTCTCGTGAAAGCGCTTAAATGCAAGCGTTTTCAACAAATTGCGCGCGAAATAGCGTTTTCTTCGGCGATCATTTCCCCACCGACAAGGTCGCACTTGCTCCGGTCATACACTTGCTCCGCTCTCCGAATTCATCCCCCGCTCTGCTCACGCGTTGAATCCGCTCGTTGAAGCCGACGCCCCTGCCCGGTTCTAGCGGACACAGCGGACGCTATTTCCACGATAAGCGGCGACTTCCACTTCTTACGGACACCAGCGTACTTATTCGCCGATTTATCCGCTCAATCAAGCCCATTTGAGCAAAATAGCGGCTTCGGTGTCCGTTGCATTCATAAAGAGGCCCCTTTGCCTCAAATAAGGGCCTCCCTGTCTGTTAGCGCAGCGCGGACCTCGCTAACACCGCAAAGCTGGCATGCCCACAGAACGGAGTGGTGCATAACAAACTTGTTGCCGACGCCCTGCCCGGTTCTAACGGACACAGCGGACGCTATTTCCACGATAAGCGGCGACTTCCACTTCTTACGGACACCAGCGTACTTATTCGCCGATTTATCCGCTCAATCAAGCCCATTTGAGCAAAATAGCGGCTTCGGTGTCCGTTGCATTCATAAAGAGGCCCCTTTGCCTCAAATAAGGGCCTCCCTGTCCGTTAGCGCAGCGCGGAACTCGCTAACAACGCAAAGCTGGCATGCCCACAGAACGGAGTGGTGCATAACAAGCTTGTTGCCGACGCCCTGCCCGGTTCTAACGGACACAGCGGACGCTATTTCCACGATAAGCGGCGCCTTCCACTTCTAACGGACACCAGCGTCCTTATTCGCCGTATTCGACGCTCAATCAAGCCCGTTTGAGCAAAATAGCGGCTCCGGTGTCCGTTGCATTCATAAAGAGGCCCCTTTGCCTCAAATAAGGGCCTCCCTGTCCGTTACCGCAGCACGGACCTCGCTAACACAGCCTGCCTAACAAGCCGGCAGGCAGACGCAAAAAAAGAGTAAGCATCCGCTTACCCTTTTGCCGTAATAACATCCGCGACAGGCTGCTTAGGCCCGCGATATTTATAGTAGAAGGCCAGCCCGATCAGCGCCAGGCCATTCAACGCGAAAACCAATGGAATGCCGATCCACCCGCCCAGGAAGCCGCCGATCATCGGTCCGGTCATCGTGCCTAACTGCGTGGCGGATTGGTTCAATGAGAACGCCCTGCCTCGAAAGCCGGCATCCGTGAACTTCACGATAAGTGCGTTCAACGCCGGATACACAGCGGCAAAAAACAGCCCGTAGCTGAATCTCAAGATCCCGAACGCAATTAGACTATGCGTGGTAAGCTGCAGCAAGTTGCCGATCCCGCCGCCGATAAGTCCGATGAACAGCGTTCGGGAGTAGGTCAGCTTCTGCCCCAGCTTGCCCCACCTCGGCGCAGCAATGACCGTCGCTACGCCGACAGCCGAGAAGATGATCCCTGAGCTCAGCGACGCAGAGCTTTGGCTGCCGCCGAGCTGCAGCACATAGATCGTAAGCAGCGGCTCTACGATCATAACCGAAGTCGCCACCAGCATGGTGATGCCGAGGATGACCATGAAAGACCGGTTATGCCCGGCCGACTTCAAGTCTTCCCACACGCTGGACCGTTCCGCCGAACGGTTGAAGTTCTTCTCCTTGGCGCCGAACAGCCCGATGAAAGCGGCCACCAGAACGACACAGCCGGAGACGAGGAACGACTCCCTGTTTCCCACCCAGTGGGAGACGAACCCGCCCACCAGCGGTCCGATGACGCTGCCGGCAGCGCCGGCCGTGGACATGACGCCCAGCGCATACCCGACCTCTTTCTCCGGCGTGTTCGTGGCGACCAGCGCAATCGACGCGGGAACGAATCCCGCCAGCAGTCCCTGAAGAATACGCACGACCAGGAACAGATAAGGATCGTGAACGAAAAAGGTCGCAAAATAAAGAACGCTTAAACTGAACCCCGATCGAATGAGCATCGGTTTGCGACCGTATTTGTCGGCAAGCGATCCCCAATAGGGTGCAATTAAAGCGCTAGCTAGAAAGGTGATGCCGAATGTGATGCCTGACCAGGCTTCCAGCCCCTTCTCAATCCCAAGCTCCGTGTGCAGGAAGATTGGTAGAAAAGGAATTGAAATGGTATACGCCATCCCGCAAAAAAATACGCCGATCCACAATGTAACAAGATTTCGTTTCCATGAAAATTCCATGTGCTTCCCCTCCGTTGCCTTCCCATCACCTTATTTTATCATCTTTGCGGCTATTCGAGAAATTTTAAATCGCCTGCACGCCAAAAAGCCACCTCTCAGTGGCTTTCCAATGTTTCCTCATGCAGCAATTTCCGGGTCAAATGATAGACCAAGATGTACATCACAAATACGACAACATAGACAAAAGGGGAGTACCCCAGCTTCCAGCCCTTGAACTTGAAAACTCCGCATAACACAGCCAACCACTCGAAGAACACCGAAAGCCCCGAGTACAGAACCACATACAAGACGCGCCATACGCCTTTGAGCTGCCATTTGTCATAGAAATACATAAAGAAATACGTATAGGGCGGATAGTTGACGTAATAAATAACGGCATCGATGATTTCATATTTCGAACTGTCGCTGACATCATAGAGATCGAACGGTTTCACGGCAATCAGCGAATCCACGGATTGGGACAGGAACACGGTGAATACGCAGTAGACCGTTATAGCGGCCGGGGAGAACCGTTTCGGAAGCAGAAACGCAATGATTAAAGTAACCGCCAGTGAAATCAACGTGAACCACTCGTTCAGATCAAAACGCTCAGGTGGATAGAGGATCACGGGCATCACGCTTTCCAAGCAATTTTCTAAACACAAGACTGAAGCAGTAAGACTCCAACAGAACGGCGTACCACACGACGATCGCATAGCCGATATTCCAACCGGTCAGTTTCAGAACATGTAAGGCCTGAAAGAGGTGATACGAACCGGTAAGCGCTGAGAACCACAAGCAAATGTATAGCAATTTGAGCGGAAACTTTATATTCGGTTTATAAAACGAGACGAGCAGCCAAAGCGTAACGATCGGGTAAAGGATCATCTGGTTTATTTTGAAAAATACAAACGCTCCAAGTGTCGGAGTAAATTCAAGCAATTTTAAATTGTCTAGAACCGCTGAATGCAGCTGCTCAATGGCGACGACGATAGCCATATAATACACCAGCTTTTCGATGCTTCTGAAGCATGGGGGAATCCATCGGATGGAATATAGAGCCCATACGGATACAAGGCATGCGCAAGCATTGTATAAAAACACAAAACAGCCTCCTGCGGGGAAGAAGATTTTACCTTACTATGCCCCATTGGAGACTCCATATGCACTTATTAGCCGATCGTAATTTTACCCTCGGGGTAGCGGAAATGCTCTTTCTCCGGCGAAGGAATCAAAATGTAGGCTAGCGTAACGGGACCAAGCCGTCCGACGAACATGAGAACGACGAGGAACACTTTACCGAACTCCGTCAGCTGCGACGTTAATCCGAGTGACATCCCCGCCGTGGCGTAAGCCGAGGTCACTTCGAACAGCACTCCGAGGAAAGGA
Organism: Bacillus sp. 3255; assembly: GCF_031456485.1. Taxonomy (NCBI): domain Bacteria; kingdom Bacillati; phylum Bacillota; class Bacilli; order Caryophanales; family Bacillaceae; genus Bacillus; species Bacillus sp. 3255. The sequence continues at coordinate 23,831 of NZ_JAVDUS010000031.1, read as the reverse complement.
TAGCTCTCCGAAATAGTGAGAGCGATGGTGGAGATGACGATCAAAATAAAGGACAGTAACGTAAACGTAATCGCCTTATAAATCCGGTCCTTCGAAATGCGTCGGCGGAACAGCACGATCTCTTCGTTCCCCCGCATCATGGCTATTACTGCGCCCACGAGGATAACGAACGTCGTCACTTTAATACCGCCGCCGGAAGAACCGGGCGCCGCTCCGATAAACATCATAATAATGATAAAAAATTGCGTAGCCTGCCGCATGGACGGAATATCGATCGTATTGACCCCGGCCGAACGGGCGGACACCGATTGAAGCAGCGCGCTGAGCGTTTTCCCTAAGGGAGACAGCGGCTGCAGCGTATTCGCATTCGTAAACTCGAATACGAGAATAACCAAGGCACCGACGAAAATCAACGCGCCGGATGCGCTGAGCACAACTTTGCTGTGTAGGGTAAGCTTCTTGTTCTTGGGATACGTCAGCAAGTCGGAAATCACGATAAACCCGATCCCGCCGAGAACGATCAGGATCATCGAGACCAGGTTCACGAACGGATCCTCGACATAATGCATCAGGGAGCCCGGCCGGTCAGGCAAGCTGCCGAACAGGTCGAACCCGGCATTGTTGAAGATCGAGATGCTGTGGAAAATGCCGAAATAGACGGCTTGTCCGACCGGCAGCTCGAAGGACCAGCGAACCGCGAGCAGCAGCGCTCCGGCGAGCTCGATACAAAGCGCGTAGATCAGAACTTTGCGGACAAGCCGGACGATCCCTTCCGTCGATTCATGGTTCATCGCCTCCTGCAGGATCAGACGTTCCTGGAACGAGATCCGGCGGCGCAGGACGAGCGCGATGAGCGTGGACATCGTCATGAAACCGAGTCCGCCGATTTGGACGAGCACAAGGAGCACGATTTCGCCGAAGGCGGAGAGATGTGCGCCTGTATTGACGACGGACAGGCCGGTCACACAGGTGGCGGAGGTCGCCATGAACAAGGCATCGATCCAGCTCAACTTGCCTTCCCCTGCTAAGGCGGCAGGCAGCGACAGCAGGAAGGATCCCGTCAGGATCATCAGGACGAAGCCGAGCGACAAGACCTTAGGCGGGCTTAGACGAAATTTTTTATTGGCATTCATTGGCATAATGGAAGCTCCGTGCGATTTATGATTTGCTGCAATTGTATAATTTCACTCTGGCAATGTAAAGAACTCACAATCTTTTTGAGCAACTGTTACAAATAGTCCTTTATACCTAACTAATAAGTTATTGCAGGCAGGAATACGGGAGCGTCTGGTAGAAAAGCAACCTCAAAGGAATCTTGGGTCCAGCCCACACCGGAGGTCATTCTGCAGCATGTCCATCGATCAGAGATTGGTAAATGAATCTTTATTTACACAAGCCTTCAAGTATGTGCCTATTGGAATGGTGCTCGTCGCACCGAACGGACACATTCTCAAAGCGAATCCTGCCTTCTGCACCTTTTTGGGATATTCAGAGACGGAATTGTCCGAGTTAAGCATTCAGCAGCTCACTCATCCGGAAGATCTGACATTTGACCTGCAGATGATGACCGATCTGCTGACACGTCAACGCGACTCCTATCAAATGGAGAAAAAATATTTTCATAAGAACGGGCATATCGTCTGGGCTTCTTTAGCTGTGTCACTTGTCCGTGGCGAAGACAATCAGACTTCCTTTTTTATTTCACAAGTTAGGGATATTACAGAGCGTGTTCATATTGAAGAGAAGCTGCGGGAATCCCAAGAGCTGTACCGCATTGTTTCGGATAATGTTCTGGAAATCATCACCGTCGCTACACCGGATGGCGTCACGCGCCATATTTCGCCGGCTGTCCGCACGCTGCTCGGTTATGAGATGGATGAAGTTATCGGTCATAAAATGATTGATCTATGGCACCCGGATGATGTAGCCCTTTTCAATGATAGCTGCCTTTTCCAGAATGCCCTCGACCATATTTTTACTTGCCGGGTGCGCCATAAACAGGGACACTACGTATGGTTCGAGACGACGGTTAAGATGATTCCCGAAGAGAACGGAGCCCTCGCCAAAGTCATCGCCGTCGGCCGGGACATTACGAAGCGCAAGCTGGCGGAAGACGAGCTGTATACGACCAAAGAGCGGTTGGAATCGTTTGTTACGAACAACGGTGACGCGATTTGGGTCATTGACCGGGAGGGCACCGTCCTGGAAGTCAACCCATCCTTCGAGAAGCTGTTCCAATGGCAAGCGGAGGAAATCATTCAGCGCGAGCTGCCGATCACCCCCCTCCATCTCACCTACCAGACGAGAGCCCTTCACGGGCAAGTGCTGTCCGGCAATTCGGTGACGGGCTATGAAACGGTCAGGCAGCGCAAAGACGGCAGCCTGGTCGATGTCAGCACAACGCTATCCCCTATCCGTGACAGAACGGGGGAGATCATCGGCATCGCCGGTACGTGCCACGACATCACCGAGAAGAAGCAGGCTCAGCGGAAGTTGAAGGCGAGCAAGGAACAGCTGGAATCGTTCATCGTGCATCATATCGATCCCGTCCTTATCATCGATACCGATTACCGGGTCGTTCGGATCAACCACGCGTTCGAAGAAACATTCGGTTGGAAATCTGCGGAGATCGTCGGAACCCCCGTGTTCGAGCTTTCGCTCATCCCGGGCAGCGATAAACTGAGCAGCATTACGGCGCTGGAGAAAATGGAACCCTATTCCGTAGAAGCAGTCGGCATGCACAAGGGCGGCATGGAGATGCCGGTCATCCTCTCGCTATTCACGCTCCGGGACGAGGCGGGGCAGCGTTCAGGCTGGGCATTGACAATGCGGGATCTCACCGCCTACAAGCAAGCCGAGCAATTGCTGATCAATTCGGAGAAATTAACGGTGGCCGGTCAATTGGCTGCAGGCATCGCACACGAGATCCGCAATCCGATCACAGCGATCAAAGGCTTCACACAGCTCATGCGCTCAGGCGCCTCCGAGAAAAAGCTGTATTACGATATCATGGCATCCGAGATCGAACGTATCGAAATGATTCTGAGCGAGCTGCTCATTCTGGCCAAGCCTCAGATGGTCCACACCGACCGCCAAGATATTCGCCACTTGCTCGCTCAGGTTATGCCTTTGCTGGAATCTCAAGCGATCTTGAACAATGTGGAGATTGTTACGGACTATGAGCCTGGCCTCTCCCCTATCGTGTGCGATGAGAACCAATTGAAGCAAGTGTGTATCAATTTCATCAAGAACGCCATCGAGGCTATGCCGCAAGGGGGAACACTCGTCATCCAAGCCAAGTGCGTCAATAGCCAGCAGCTGCTTCTGCGATTCATCGACCATGGCTGCGGCATCCCTGAGCATATTCTGAGCAGGCTTGGACAGCCTTTCTATACCACGAAGGAGAAAGGGACCGGGCTCGGATTCATGGTCAGCAAAAAAATTATTGAAAATCACAATGGCACCGTAAGCGTGTTCAGCAAAGAAAATGAAGGGACTACGATAGATGTTTACCTGCCTACTGTGGGGTAAATGCAGGAGTTACCGGTCGCTCTACCATTTGGTAGGGCGTTTTTTTGTTTTGAACCCCAAATAATGTCATCCATGTATAAAATCCAGCCATTTATCGGATTGTATAGAGGAATGCTTATCCCAACTGCGAGGTGAAACTATTGTCCGATCAAGAGAAACTCTACAAAGACTATCCGCGGCAAATTCGCGATTTCCAAGTGCTGAGCACCATGAAGCCCAGTGAATGGACGGAAATCGAGCTCCAGGCGAGTCACAGGCAAATGAGCGATTTAGCTCCTTGGCTGAACGAGCAAGGCACCCACATTCACAATCAGATCATTCAGGAAATCGAACGGCGCGGCGTCTGACTTAGTAAACATACATGTTGCTTTATTACGGCAATTCCTTCATAATGAAGAGGTTGAAACTACATAATTTTAGGAGGTATTTATCCATGGCACATCAACTACCAGCTCTGCCGTACGCTAACGACGCGCTTGAGCCGCACATCGACGCAAAAACAATGGAAATCCACCACGACCGTCACCACAACGCTTATGTGACGAACTTGAACGCAGCTTTGGACAAACATCCAGCTCTGCACGATAAATCCTTGAACGACCTGATCGCTGACCTGAACAGCCTTCCGGAAGACATCCGTACAGCTGTTCGCAACAACGGCGGCGGACACGCGAACCACTCCCTGTTCTGGGAAGTTATCGGGCCAAACGGCGGCGGAGCACCTACAGGCGCTCTTGCAGCAGCTATCGAGAGCGAGCTTGGCGGCTTCGAGAAATTCAAAGCTGACTTCTCCGCTGCAGCAACAACACGCTTCGGTTCCGGCTGGTCCTTCCTGGCTGTTGACAAAGCGGGCAAATTGAAAGTATACAGCTTGCCTAACCAAGACAGCCCGATCATGGAAGGCGAAACGCCGATCCTTGGTCTTGACGTTTGGGAGCATGCTTACTACCTGAACTACCAAAACAAACGCCCTGACTACATCGCAGCGTTCTGGAACGTTGTGAACTGGGCGGAAGTCGGCAAGCGTTACGACGCTGCGAAATAAGCTTCCTTGTATAGCAAGACATCCACACTGCCATGCAGTTTGGATGTCTTTTTCTTATTTCCGGGACTGCCGGCCCAGACCCGAACTTCATCTCCTTTTTATCAAATCTTTGCCGAAATTTTACTTCCAACTGTTACCTTTTTCACAGAAATTAGCGACCATAGTATGCCATAATGATCGACGTAGCACTAAATCATCCGTCCAATGACATGATTTCATGAGTCTCTAGACTCATTTTATATGTGCAAGTTAAAGAAAAAGGCAGGTCGTTATACGATGCGAATGATTCCAACAATGAAATGTCAGCCCGGGATGAGACTGGGCAAAGCCATTTTTAACAATGACGGGCAAGTGCTGGTCGGATACCGGGTGGAGCTTACCTCAACCATGCTGAAGAAGCTCAGTGGGCTGGGCATCGACCATTTATATATTGAAGATCCGAGGACCGATGACATTCACATTGAAGACCCGATTCAAGAAGAAACAAGGCTGCTGCTGCGCAGCTCGCTCGGCAAAGTGTTCGAGAGATTCAGTCCGACCGTTAAGCTCGGAACCGATAACCTCCTCCCGCTCAGCAAGCTGTTTCTGGAGGCGATGTCCCGGGTCATCCATGATCTTCAGTACCGCAGGAAGGATGCCGTCATGCTGACGACCCTGAACACGATGCCGGCGGCGAACATGGAGCAGCACTTCTGCCAGAACGCGATGAATGTCTGCATCTACGCCACGAAACTGGCGATCCAGCAAGGCACTTACACCTACGATGATCTGATGACGATCGGACTTGGCGCCCTCCTTCACGATGTCGGAAGCGTGCAAATTCCGCTGCAATTATTACAGAAACAAGCCCGGCTTACGCCGAACGAATTCTTGGAAATTCAGAAGCATGCGCTATACGGCTTTCAGATGCTGAAGGATGAAGCCGGAATCCCTCTTCTGTCCGCAAGGTGCGCCCTGCAGCACCACGAACGCCTCGACGGCAGTGGTTATCCATTCAATTTGAAAGGCGACCAAATTCATCCCTATGCCAGGTTGATCGGCATTCTCGATTCCTACGACGCTATGGTTCATACCCGCAATTACCGCAAAGCCATTCCACCGCATCATGCGTTAGAAGTTCTTTACGCCAACGCTGGAAAACTGTACGATATAGATATGGTCAAGCTGTTTCGCAATAACGTCGCCATTTATCCTCTAGGTCTAGGCGTTTCCCTCAGCACAGGAGAATCCGGAATCGTCTCCCGCTTAAACACCCACAGTATGCAGCGCCCCATTGTCCGCATACTTAGAACCGCATCAGGCATCGAGCTCAAAGACCCCTACGAAGTCGATCTGTCGCGCACTTTGAACGTGATGATCGAAGAAATCGGCGAACAGCTGGTCGTTTAATTATGACCGAAACGAGATGAACAACGATGAAAACCATCATTTCTTTACTCCACAATGTCCCCTTATTTCAACAGCTCACCGAAGAAGATTTGCAGGGCATCGCCCCTTTATTTACGGAGAAACGAGTGAAGAAAGGCAGCATATTGTTCCTCGAAGGCGATGAAGGCGGCGAGTTCTTCCTGATCAAATCCGGTGTGGTCAAAATATACAGATTGGACGAGTCCAAAGAAATCATCCTGGCCTTATTCCGCGACGGCGATTTCTTCGGCGAAATGTCTCTGATCGGTAACAGTCAGACCCGTTCGGCAACCGCAGAGACGCTGGATCCCTGTACGCTGTATGTGTTGAAGCGATCCGTGTTCAGCCAGTACTTGGAGAAGAGCCCGAAGCTGCTGCTCAAGCTGCTGGAAACGACGATGGATCGGCTCCGCCAGGCGAACGAGCAAATCTATGACCTGACGTTCCTGGGCGTCCGCTCCCGGATCATCAAGACGATCATCCGGTTGTCCGAGCAGCACGGTATTCCTACGCAGGACGGCCTGCTGATCAACGTCAAATTGACCCATCAACAAATCGCTAATATGGTCGGCACCGTGCGCGAATCTGTCACCAAGGTTCTGCAGGAGCTGCTCGACGATGAATATATTCAAATTGAGAAAAAGCTGATTACACTACGCAACATAGAAGCTATTAAAGGCGAAATTCGGTGAAAACACGAAAAGCTGCCGGCCATGTATGTCCCCCATACAGGCCGGCAGCTTATTTTATTGCGGCAGCTGGTCCTGCCACTCGTTCATAATCCGAATGAACACATTCGGGAAAGCATACTGCCCAAGCTCCTCCGGCCCAACCCAGCGATAATGAAACGGAACCCATTCGCCTCCGCCGTCCGGACGGTTCATATCGCCCAGCTTGGCGCGAAACACCTTCATTTTCCACACGATATGGCTGAAAACGTGCTCCGTATCCATGAACCACTCGCCGGGCCGGATCGCGATCTGCTCCTGTTCGGCGAGCGCCCGGCGCAAGAGCGCCTTGCCGTCCTCGTCGGCGGGCCACTCCGCTGCTTCATACGCGACATGCGGCAGCTCCCACATCCGGGCGAGCAAGCCTTCCTGCGGACGCTGCCGGATGAGCCATTTCCCCTCTTGTTCGCCCGTGCCCTCGATCAAAGCGACGGCCCGCAGCTCGGGACGAGGCGGCTTCGCTTTCTTCTTGACGGGCAGCGCTTCCTCCATGCCGGCTTCCCGTGCGGAGCAATGTGCCATCACCGGGCACGTCAAGCAGTGCGGAGACCGTGGCGTGCACACCATAGCGCCAAGCTCCATGAGCGCCTGATTGAAATCGCTCGCCGTCCCTTCCAGAATGAGCTCGCGCGCGAGCTTCTCCATGCGAGTCCGGGTTGCGGGCTTCATAATATCCTCTTCGATGAGGAAATAACGCGATAGCACCCGCATAACATTGCCGTCTACCGCCGGTTCGGGCTTATTATAGGCGATGCTGAGCACAGCTCCGGACGTATAAGGTCCGACACCCTTCAACGACGAGATCTCTTCCTTCGTCTGCGGAACAATGCCGCCATAACGCTCGTGCACTTCTCTTACGGCGCTTTGGAGATTCCTCGCACGCGAATAATAACCGAGTCCTTCCCATGCCTTCAGGACGTTCTCCTCCGGAGCCGTCGCCAGCGCCTCGACCGTCGGGAACTGCTCGATGAACCGGTGGAAATACGGAATCACCGTATCCACGCGGGTTTGCTGCAGCATAACTTCGGAAATCCATATATAATAAGGGTTTTTGCTCCTGCGCCAGGGCAGGTCTCTCTTATGCGTATGATACCAATCCAGCAAATTTCGGGAAAAATATAGCATTTGTTCTTGGCTGTACATGAGCTCTCCTTCTCTACGGGGCAGGTTCCAGTTATAATGAATGAATGGACATCCTCCATTATACGAGAAGTATGGAACATAAAACTAGAGGTGAAAGTATGCAAAAAGGCAATAGGGATAATAGAGAATTGCTGAATTCCAAGAATACGGAGCTCGCTCATAAAAGAAAAATGTGGATCGACCAGGCCCGCCCGCTCCTTCCCCTGCTCTTCATATGGGGCGCGGAGTGGATCTTCAGCGCGTTGGTCGATGTCGCCGTCTATTGGCGCGATTTGGAATGGCTGAAACAAGCCGCGCTTATCACCGCCGTCGTGGCGAGCTTGATTCAGCTCTGGAGCCTGCGGAAAGGTTTCAGCGCTGCGGATGAGAACGCGGGCCGGGGCTTGGCGGACCGCAGCGGCTGGGGGCATCCGGCGCTTCTGCTGCTGCCGGGCATGATGCTCATTGCCGCCGTCGCCACGCTCGAGGCTATCGGCGCCATCGGGCCTTTGTTCATCCCTGTGCTGCGAGCGTTCCTCCTTGCGGTCGGCTTCGTGCAGGTCGGGCTGCTGCTTGGCCGCCCTATGATGTACTTAGGGCTCTGGCTGTTCGTATTTACTGCCATCATGAGCGTATGGTACCTGGGGTACTCCGGCGTCGTGCTGGAAGGCATGGGTGGGCTTAGCCTTATGGCCGGCGGGTATATGCTGCGGGTTTGGGGACGAGAGGGCTGAGGGCTCTCCAAGAATCAGCCCCGCAATAGCTCGAATAGGGAATTGGCCGAATAATCGGTAATGAAACAAAACACGACGCAAGTGCATAGTGTTGGATGTACTTTCTAGAGGAGGAGGAAACACGTTATGAGGCCACAACCACAAGCCATGCTGCGTCCAGCATGGCGAAGAACGATCTGCGCGCTCATCGCAGCGCCGGCGGTGCTCGCACTCGCGGCGTGCGGCGGGGCATCCGGCGGCGGAACCGCCTCGAAGCCTCCGGCCGCTACTGCGGCTGCCGAGACCGCGCCTGCTTACGTGAAGGCGCAGGAGCTTTTCACAGCGAACAAGTGCATCTCCTGCCACGGTGTAGATCTGTCCGGTAAAGTTGGCGCCAAGACGAACTTGCAGAAGGTCGGCGCCAAAATGACCGAAGAGCAGATTGCCAAACAGATCCGAGACGGCGGAGGCGGCATGCCCGCGTATGGAACCAAGCTGTCCGAAGAAGACATCGGACTGTTGAGCAACTGGCTCAGCTCCAAGAAATGAGCAGCCTACAGCTGCTCTACAATGGCATAAGCAGCAGCCATCGATTCCGTATGCGTGATAGAGATATGGATGCGGGGGCTGCCTGTTAAGCCTGCCCGCTGCAGCGCTTCTTCGCGCACCGTGCACACCGGCTTGCCCCATGCGTCCGGCAGCACCTCCACATCTTGAAAGCCGATCTGCTTGCCAATCCCGCAGCCGATCGCTTTGACAATCGCTTCCTTCGCCGCAAAACGCCCGGCTGCGAATTCCGCCAGCCTCCCCCGGCGCTGCTGCGCCAACTCCCGCTCACGGGGCGTCAAGATCCGCTCCAGAAACCGCTCGCTCGTTGACCCTTCGAGCATCTTGCGCAGTCGCGCAATCTCCACCAAGTCCGTTCCAACACCAATAATCATCGTCGTTTGCCAGCCCCGCTTCTCTTGAGCATTTTGCGTTCAATGTACACGATTCGGAGGTTACGGTCAAGCGAGCTCGCTTGCCTTCGCTTACTTCCAGGTAAGTAAGTTACCCTATTTTCAGCTCTTCTGCCTGGTCCGAACAAGGGGTATACTGGACATAGACCAAATGCAGGGAGGCAATCATACATGAGAATTATGCCACTGGAGAAACGTGGAATATCGAACAGCCGCGTCGTTTTCGGATGCATGGGACTAGGAGGAGATTGGACCGCTGCGCCAATTACCAAAGAAGACGCTGTCATCGCCGAGAAGGCCGTCGAAGCAGCTCTTTCCATCGGCATCACGATGTTCGACCATGCGGACATTTATAAAAGAGGCAAGGCCGAGACCGTTTTTGGCGATATCCTCAAAAAAAGACCGGATCTGCGCGACCAGATCATCCTGCAATCCAAAGTGGGCATCCGCTTCCAGGACGATGTGAACCCGCAGCGTTTCGATTTCAGCAAAAGCCATATCATCCCGTCTGTCGACGGTATCCTTAGCCGTCTCGGTGTCGAGCACCTGGACGTTCTGCTGCTTCACCGCCCGGACCCGCTTATGGAGCCGGAGGAAATTGCTGAAGCTTTCAACATTTTGCGTTCGGCCGGCAAAGTGCGCCACTTCGGCGTATCCAACATGACCGCCGCTCAAATGCGCTTCATTCAGAATTCCTTGCCGGAGCCGCTCGTCGTGAACCAGCTGGAGATGAGTCTGGCCCGCCTCGATTGGATCGAACAGGGCATCCTGGTCAATCAAAAGGCAGGCGTAGGCGTTAACTTTGCAGACGGCATCCTGGAGCACTGCCAGATGGCGGACATTCAGATCCAAGCTTGGGGCCCTCTGGCTCAAGGCAAATTCTCCGGGCGCGCCATCCCCGATGCGCCGGACAATATCGTCAAGACGGCGGCCCTCGTGCAGAAGCTGGCCGCCGAGCAAGAAACGACGCCGGAGGCCATCGTCCTCGGCTGGTTGATGAAGCATCCGGCTCGTATTCAGCCGGTTATCGGCACTTCCTCGGCGGAGCGCGTGCTCGCATGCCGGGATGCCGTGCGCGTCTCGGAGAACCTGACGCGCGAAGAGTGGTACACGCTGCTCGAGAGCTCTCGCGGCGTGCGTGTGCCCTAGGTTTTTGCAATGTAGAAAGGTTGAGGATAGGTGTCCTCAACCTTTCTTGCGTTATTATGCAAATCCATCGTCCCAAAAGTTAGCGGTAGTTCTTTGGTTATACCGTTGCTCCACACAGTATTACGGGTGCGGAAGCAGCTCAAGCGAAAGCGCGGGAGTTGGTTTAACTGGAATTCTTCCTTTTATTTGTGCTGCTCAATCAACTTGCGGAAGGAATAACAGGAATTACTCCCGTTAAAACGGCGAAGATCGGCCTCGTGCGGCACTTTTGCTCTGAATTAACAGGAGATTTTCCAGTTATCCCGTTCACATGGGCTCCATACAACAGAATTAACAGGAGTAATTCCTGTTACCGGCGCTAATCGTTCCAGAATCTTCTCCTGCCAAGCCAAAACCAACTCACCTTAGCCTGGTTTCGATGCGCTTCTAGGCTAATATTTCATTGCAATGCTCGTTCCCTGACCCCTCCGCGTTTCGCAGCGCTGCCTGTCGAACTCCCACCTCAGACGCCCATAATTAAAAGGAAAAACTCCCGCTATTCCAACGGTCAATCCGCCTATGGAAGAATAACAGGAATTACTCCCGTTAAAACGGCGAAGAACAGCCTCGTGCGGCACTTTTGCTCTGAATTAACAGGAGGTTTTCCAGCTATCCTGTCCGCATGTGCTTCATTCAACAGAATTAACAGGAGAAATTCCTGTTATCGTGCACTTTAGGCTAAGAAGCTCCCACGCTCCTTCGGCCAGTCACTCCCGCTCCTTAGCCCATAACCGCCTCCGCCTCCCGCCCCCCCCTCACACGCACAAAATACCCCCAACCACATCAGGTCGGGGGGATTTTTTATATACCCGGAATCGGGATCCGTTTATGCTCCGTTTTGAGATACTGCTTCTCCAATTTCTCTTGGACCGCAGGATCGATTTGCTTGCCTTCCAGGTAGTCGCTGTTGTCGCCGTATGTAATGCCAAGCTCGTTCTCGTCCGTCTGTCCGTCCCACAGGCCGGCCGTCGGCGCCTTATCGAGCACGCTCTGCGGTACGCCGAGCTTCGCTGCAAGCGCACGCACTTGCCGCTTGTTCAGCGTGCTAAGCGGCGTAATGTCGACCGCACCGTCGCCATACTTGGTGAAGAAGCCCGTGATCGCCTCGGAGGCATGGTCGGTGCCCACTACGATCAAGCCCAGTTCGAACGCAAGCGCATACTGCATCACCATGCGCGTCCGCGCCTTGATGTTGCCTTTGCCGCCGCGGCTTACATGCTGGTGAACGCCGATATGCTTGAGTCCGTACTCAACTTCAATCGCGATTTCGTCGACAGCCTCTTCGATATTGTTCTCGATTTGGTATTTCAAGTCGAACGCTTTGGCTACCGCATAGCTGTCTTCGATGTCCACTTGCTGGCCATAAGGCTGGAACACGCCGACTGTCTTGTACTCGGTGCCCTTCTCTGCGGTCAGCTCATCCGTCGCTTGCTTGCATAACCCCGTCGCTACGGCGCTGTCGATCCCGCCGCTTATCGCAATCAGCAGGCCGTTCGCTTTGGCGCCGAGCACATAATCTTTCAAGAAATCCACGCGCTTGCGAATTTCCTGATCAACATCGATTTCCGGCTTCACGCCGAGCTTTGCGATAATTTCCGCTTGCAAACTCATGCCTCTCTCCACCTTTTCTCTTTAAGTAGTGAACCAAACCTCTTTGAAATCTAGTATAGACGCTTGACCATCAAAATTAAAGGACAACCGCAACATTTTCGCCCACAAAAAGGAAAAGACCCGCATTGCCAAATGCGCAATCGCGAGTCGTACCGATAGGTTTATGCCGTTAATTATTTGCAATATTGATTGAAAGCACCGATCAAATCGCCGGCGATCATATCAGCGGAGCGGTCTTCAATTTGGTGACGTTGGATGAAATGCGCCAGCTCACCGTTCTTGAACAAAGCGATGGATGGGGAAGAAGGCGGGTAAGGCGCCAAATATTCGCGCGCTTTGGCCGTTGCTTCTTTCTCTTGACCTGCGAACACTGTATATGTGTAAGTCGGCAGCGTATCGTTCTGCAGCGCTTTAGCCACGCCCGGACGGCATTGACCTGCTGCGCAGCCGCACACCGAGTTGATGACGAGCAGCATCGTGCCGTCTTTGGACTTCTCCATTGCTTCCTCGACTTGCTCCGGAGTCAGAAGCTCCGTAACGCCCAGACGAGTCAAATCTTCTCTCATCGGTTTAACCATATCTTTCATGTAGGAATCAAAAGACATTGCCATATGTGCCACCCCTTAGGATTTAATAGTTACTCTCAAAACGTAATCGTTACAGCTTATATTATACATCCGAATACGATGAATGCAAAGTCTTTTAGCCTTGCCTGTCCCAACAGAAATAAAGCGAAAGCTATTAAGCTTCCGCCTCATCCTTCCTGCGAGTACTCGAAATTTCACCCGGCTCGTACGAAACATCTTTGTCCGGATGCGTATAAATACCGCTTTGCGGCACGATTCCTTTTTCAAAGTAATCGCGATTCTCAGCGCTATGGAACCCAATATCCTTATACGGATGAACCCATTCGTCTCCGGCCATGACCGTAGGGTCGGTCTCCTCCGTCCACTGTTCCAGCGGAGAGTTCGGGGACGAATATTCATGGTCGCCGATAACGACGCCGTGTTCGTTGACGAACGCTTCTCGCGGGCCGCGTCCCTGCTCGAATTGCGGCAGGAAATTAATCTCGAACGGGTCAAGATTGTCCGATTTCGCAGCGGCCTTAGCCGGTTTCTTCGGATCTTGACTCATGTCGATGGCCGGTTAGGTCCGTCCAGCTTTTTATCGACGAACCCCTCTTTACCGGAAGATGCGTTCTTTTCGCGCTCTTTGTTTTGCTGTTCTTGCTGGATTTGGGTTTTGGAATCGTTCTGATTCATTGCACTCAGCTCCCTTCTGCCTGTATTATGTGCCAAAGCAGGGAGGAGCATTCCAACGGTAAGCATGAAAAGAAAGACGAGCTGCGCCAAACTCAAATACATCGCCACCGGTTTAACCGCCGCAAAGAAGCTGGCCAGCATCCCGGCAGCCCCGCCATAGATCAGCGAGTACTTCCATAGGAGACCGCTCCCGAAACTCACCTTCCTAGCGGCATAAACAAGCTGCCACACAAGCAATGGCACCAGCAGCAGCGCCGCATAAACCCCATAAGGATGAAAGCGGGAGACGGTACCCTGTGCGCCGACTCCCCAAGGCAGCTCCGTCGGCAATCCGTATGCCGGAACCAACGCATTGTACAGCAAGATTGAAGCCGTCGCACCGGCCGCACATAAATCAAGAAATAAGTATACCGGGATACGAAGTTTCCGCAAATGAACGTACATGTAGCCGCCTGCCAGCAGGCCTCCCCAGATGATTTCCGTTCCGGAGCCCGTCACCATCAGCAGCTTCAGCGGACTTGTCCATAGGAGCCAAGGCTGCGAGAGAAAAACCCCGAACTTCCAGGTTAGAAGCACGATCATGCCCCCGTTGAAGACGATATCGTCAATTGACTTCGTCCTCAGGATTTCTTCCCGGTCCTTCCCATTCTCTTGCACCCGGAACAGCCTTCCCGAGCGCCTTATGAGCCATAAGCCCAGTGCGCACGCCAGCAGCAGCGCAGCCAGTTTGCCTTGCAACTGTAACGGTCCTAACTGTAATACATCCGGCATCATGACGGGTCCCACCTCTCTTCTACTCCTATCGTAGCGAGAGGAACCGGCATCCGCAACAGTTATGGCTTAAGGAATTGAAACGTGAACGAAGATTTGTCCAACTTATCGAAGCGGAATCCCGCCATCTTCAGCTTGCGGATCACGACAGGCAGCGCCTCAACCGTCGTTCTCTTGTATGTGTTGTCGTGCATAAGGACGATGACTTGATTCTTCCCTCGGCTCGCGTTGGAAACGGATTCGATAATCATTTCTTTATCCTGAACAGGAGCGGCGGCGTCCGTCGAGCTGACGTTCCAGTCAAAATACTGATACCCTTCCTCCTGCACCCTGCCGGCCAGCCTGCTCATGATTCCTTTGCCGCCGGACTTCCTGCCCAAATGATTATTGGATCCTCCAGGAAACCGCAGAATATCAGGCCGGTAGCCGATCGTCTCCTCCAGCAGTTGATCCAGCTTGCGCACGTCCTTCATGAAAGCCTCCGCGGATTGGTAAATACGGTGATAATCGTGCGAATAGGTATGATTGCCAAGCGCGTGCCCCTCAGCGGCGATTTCTCGATAAAGCGACTTCCCTTCCGGGGACTGCGTTCCTACGACGAAGAAGGTTGCCGGCACACCGTAGCCTTTCAAAATGCGAAGAATTTCTCTTGTGCTCTTGGAGGGCCCGTCATCGAAGGTCAAGTACGCGACTTTGTCCCGAGAAGATGGCGCATGCGGAGGTCCGGAGTAGAAATGTCTCGTCTCGACAACCGGGACATCCTGCTCATCTTGCCGACCTCCCTGTTCCGATACCGGTTCAGGACTGCTTCCCAGCATCAGACCCGGCACACTTGCTCCCACCTGTCCGGGCCCTTGTCCTGCTTGCTCGGTATGGATATGCATCGCTGTCCATCCGGCTGCCCCAACGAAGATTATGAAACCTATTGCATAAAAGCCAGCCAACCGTTTTCTATCGGCCATCCTAATCTCCCCCGTTCACTCAAATCTGGAACAGAGTTAGTATGGCTTTCCTCCCTTTCGACATTAAACCCAATATTTCCCGGGAAATCTGACAATAAGAACGAAGATCCCCTTGTCTTCCTTCCGAAAAAACGCAAAAAAAGGCCATCCCAGGCACAAAATCTACCTAAGGATGGCCATGCACACCGGCAGCTTACTCTGCAGCGTTGCCGTTCAGCTTCTCTTTCAACAGGCTCAACTGCTCGTCGACCTTCGCTTGTTTCGCCACATCGACCGGCGTGTAGCTGCTTACTGTACCTGCGGATACGTAAGGCTTGCGGGCGATTTCCGCTTCGACTTCCATCTGGATGATCTTCTCTTCCATGCGTTGGAAGCCGCGGGATGCGTTGCCGCTCTCGATAACGCCGTTGTAGGATACTTGCGCCATTTGCTTCTTGGCTTTTGCAAGCTGAGCGCGGGATACGAGCTCGTTGCGTTTATTGCGCATTTTGTAGAATTCGTCTTTCATTTCATGCAGCTGCTGTGTCAGCTCATCCGCATGGGCCTTAGCGGCAGCGTGCAGATCCGTGTACTCGACAATTTTATCTTCGTGATACAGCTTCTCTTCAACGGCTTGGCGGGCAATAGCTTCTTGGCCGTTCTTGATCGCTGCGGAAGCTTTGGCTTCACGGTCCGCAGCCAAGCGGACGGACTCCTCGAGGCGTTGTTTCAATTTGCGCTCGGAAGCGATTTGTCTGGCTACCGTGACTTCAGCCTGAGCGATTTCTTGCTCCATGTCACGCAGATACTGATTCAGCATCACGATCGGATCCTCAATTTTGTCCAATACCTCGTGAATCGATGCTACTGTCATATCTTTCATTCTTGTAAATACTCCCATGGTTTACACGTCTCCTTTTTTAATATCAATTGGTTGTTTTTGTTCGAAACGAGCGACTTTGGCTCTCAGTTCTTCAACTTCTCTTTGCAAAGCTTTCTTCTCGATATCTTTCATCATTTCATCAATGTTGTTCGTTGGGCCGGCCGCATGCGGACCGCCGAAGCCAGCTTGCTGCTGATGCGGAGGCACTTGACCCGGATAAGGCTTGTGCGCGTTCCAGCCGCCGCCATTGTACGGACGGTACGAACCGGCGTAGGGGTCATACGGCGGGTGGTCGTAGCCAGGCTCTTTCGGAATGACGATTGCAGCGATGAAATAGATGAAGAGGACGGTTCCTCCGGTGAAAAATGTCGTGATGACCACGAGCAACCGCAGCAGCGTCGCGTCGACATTCATGGCCTCGGCGAGTCCGCCGCACAGGCCGGTCACTTTCTTATCTCTTCGTGAGCGGTACAATTTGCTCATGATTGGTTGTTCCCTCCTGATTCAGTCTGTTTCGCAGAGCCTCGAGCTCAGCGTCTACAGCCGGGTTGCCCCCGCCGTAAAAGCTTTCGCGGCCCATACGTCTTACATCGCGGAGCGTTCTTGCGTGAAGCTCCATATCGGATACGCGCTCTTCCAACCGGCCGAACATCCGCGGTGACGCATCCTGCGACACGCTGCTGCGGGCATGCATTCTTTGCTGCAGCCTGGCGGATTCCATACGGGCCAAGTAGTAGCTGCGTTTGTCGGCAACTTCTTTGTAATCGGCTTTGAGCTGCTGGAGCTCCTCATCCAATTCAAGGATGGATTGCTTCGCTTGCTCATACAATTCACGGTACTGCTCGCTTTTCTCTTCCGCTTGTAACTTCTCTTGCAGCACGATTCGTGCCATATGTTCTTCGCCGGCCTTGAGAGCCAAGAGCGCTTGATGCTCGCGCTTCTCTTTGGTTTCCAGCGCCGTCAGATAATGCTGCCGGAGCGAAGCTGCGTGCGTTACGCATTGCTGGTACAGCCTCTCGGACTGTTGAAGCTGTTCGCGCTGAGCAGCTAAGTACTGGTCAATCAACCGAACCGGATCTTCGGCTCGTTCCAAATGTTCATTCAGGGATGCTACGGTAATGTCTCTCATGCGCCGAAATAGGCTCATCTCTCATACCACCTTTTTCACTCTCTGTTTTGCCAACCTTATTTACACGGTTCTTCTAGTCAACATCGAAACCCCGTAACCAATCAATCCAATCGCCAGGAGAATAATGATCCATCCGGCCAATTTGCCAAGCAGGATGACACCGCCAATCCCTGCAATGATCCATCCGAATTTATTGCCGTTCTGGATGCCGATGTAGCCCAGACCGACCATGGCGATCGGAATGAGGTATTCCATCACCGAACCGATGAACGGTCCCAAGTGAATGCCCAGCTTGTTTAGCAGAATCAATGCGCCGAATGCGATTAGCAGAGCGGCTAAGCCCGTATTTCTTTTCATGATTTTGTCACCGCCTTTCGTTATGTGCTGTGCTCTTGTTCATGTCTTTATTCTAGGTAAAATCGCGTCTGGCCAAAACGGACCGCGGACGGTATTTGATCCTAGACCTTAGTCGGGGCGTTTCTACGACCTATGAGTGGCAGATGGGCTTCTGTGTACATACAATAGTTAGGGATCGGGAAGGAGGGCGAACCAATGCCTTCAGTTGTGTACGGAGGTATCAAAATTCTTAGTGTGAACTCGGGTTCGAATGTCCAGATCGGCGATACCGCCTTAATTCGGCTATCGAGCAATTCCAAGATATATGCGGGTGCCAACTCATTTTCCCCAGGGGATAGCTTCGGCAGTGTCCAGAATGTTCTGAACGGCAGTGCGAACACTAGTGATCCGGATCTGATCGATACCAATACGAACAATGTGGTGTAACACCAAAAGACCTAGCCTGCGGCTAGGTCTTTGTTTTGCTTTTGCTTCGTTTCGCGAACGTTCCACAACTATCAGCCGTTCCTGAGCCAACGGGAGAGTGTCCTGTAGCTCCTTAAGCATTATACGCGGGGAATTCTCCCTCCCTCTGCCGGGCTTCCCTTACTAAACAGCCGCCCTGCGCAGCAGGCCATACGATACCGCTAAATAAAAGGCTACGACAGGAACCATCCACCAAAAAAGCTCCAAATAATGATGCGCCATCCAGGCAAACATGAGGCCCCACAGCGCAAAATGGCTGAACAGCAAGGCACCTGTTGTCGTTAGCAGCGCTGCGGCAATGAAGAAGATCAGCAATCCCGCACCGCCGTAACGCCGGTGAACGCTGGAGATGGCAAACCCCATAAAGTACATATGCAGAAGGATGATGAAATAAATGCCGCAAGCTACGATCGGCGAGAAGTCGCTCAGGAAAGCGACTTTGAAAATGTGCAGACGCACACCCCACCCTCCCGTGACGTCTTCCAACAGGGACACCACCGTCAACAGCACCGATGTGAACAGGCTGACCAGCGAAGCCATCGCCACGGTTCCGAGGAAATAGTCCTTCCTGCGAATGCTAAGCCCCAACGCGAACGGGAACGTATCCTTCAACGTCACCGAACCGGTCACCAGCATGTAAATAAAGACGGAGAATAGTCCCCCCGTATTCATCGTCTCATCCTCATTCAGCGACAACGCTATAACGAAGCTGATGACGAAATTCAAGCCCAGAATCATCCAGGGCACCCAAATCCATGACATTTTGTTCTTCATATGAAGCTTAATAACGTTGCGTACTCGATTCATGCTTACTCCGTCCCCTTTCCAGAAACCGGTGTACGTGTCAGATGAACAATAAGCTGCTGCAGCGAAACCGGCGTAAAATCAAGCCCCAGCGACTCTGCTTCCTTCCAGTCCCGCTCGTTCAGGGCACCTAGTACCGTCGCTGTCGCCGCGGCGCCGATGGATTGCCGGTCCAGTACTTCCCTGCCCCGCGAGAAAGCGTCTACTGCTGAGGCCAAGCCCGAGACTGTGCAGGCACGGCCGCGCAGCGCGTCCGCATCCTCATTCAGGATCAGCTTGCCGTTATCGATCACGAGCACATGCTCCAGCAGGCGGCTGACTTCGTCGATCAGATGCGTCGAAAGAATAACCGTTCGCGGGTATTCGGCATAGTCTTCAAGCAGCCGGTCGTAGAATAGCGCTCTGGCGACGGCATCCAAGCCCAGATAGGGCTCATCGAAGATGGTCAGCGGAGCGCGGCTGGCCAACCCGACAACAATTCCGACCGACGAGAGCATACCTCTCGAGAGCTTCTTGACCTTCCTCTTGAGCGGAAGCCGGAAATCCTCCAGCAGCGCATTGGCGAACGCGTCGTCCCAATCCGGATACAGGGATTTGGCCACCTCGAGCACATCGACGACCCGGTACGTTTCCGGGTATTTCTGGCTCTCTTTGATGAAACAAATTTGATTCAGCACACGGCAGTTCTCGAAAGGCGCCTCGCCGAATACCCTTAGCTCCCCGCTAGTGGCAAATTGCTGGGCCGTAAGCATGTGCATGATCGTTGTTTTACCGGCGCCGTTTCTGCCCAATAAACCATAAATTTTATGCTCATCCAGTTTGAAGCTGACATTGTCAACCGCCGTGACATGCCCATATGACTTCGTCAATCCGTTAACTTCCACAATACCCGCCATTACGCTTTCCCTCCTCTGCGCACCATTTCCGTCAACTGCTCCACCGTGATGCCAAGCTTCTCCGCCTCTTTCACCATCGTCACCACGTACTGCTCATAAAACAATTCCTTCCGCTTCTCCATCAGCTTCGCTCGCGCTCCTTCCGCTACAAACATGCCAATTCCGCGTTTCTTGTACAAAATCCCTTGATCCACTAACAAATTAACGCCTTTCGCCGCGGTCGCCGGATTGATTTGATAGAAAGCCGCAAACTGGTTCGTAGAAGGCACCTGCGACTCCTCCGGCATTCTTGACTCGATAATGTCATCTTCGATACGCTCCGCGATCTGTACGAAAATCGGGCGGCTGTCGTCCATCATGATTCTCATTCCCTCACCACCACATTGGTTAGTTACTCATGTAATTAACCATACAACCAATGAACATAAAAGTCAACAGGCGACGCTCGATTTGGGCGTCCCCGAACATAAATCCCCTCGAAATTGGGAATACCACTAGAACCAAATACCATTCCATTACTTCCATGAGAGGTTAGATCGCTATGTTTTCATCCAAACTACGACTGGCCTTGGTGACCCTGCTGCTCGTTTCGGCGCCGGTTACGGCGTACAGCGCAGGGATTGAGGCCAATGAACGCATCGTGCCGGGCACGAGATTATCGGCTGCCTTAGGAGCAGCATCCAGCGACGTCAGTGGTGTGCCGAATTCCCGCACCGTCGGGCTTGGCGCTGTTTCCGGCGCAGGAACCGCGGGCAGCGCATTGGGAGATCCGCCGGCGCTTGCGCCGCTGTTCTCCTTCTCAGTGCTCAGCGACATTCATATCACCGCCGGAGACCAAGTGTCCGAGCTGCTGCTCACCCGCGCGCTGGCCGACCACCACAAGGTGCGCCCGGACAGCAAGCTGCTCGTTCTGAACGGCGACCTCACAGGCGGCAGCGAAGCCGACTACCGGAGCCTGCTGTGGCTGCTGAGCCGTCAGCCGCATGCCCCTGTGCACGCAACCATGGGCAACCACGACTACTACGGCGTCTGGCGGACGCCGAACGGCGGGATGGATACATCGAGGATGAATCCATCCTGGTCGAGCCAGAAGGCGGTCGCGTTATTCGACCGCATGTGGGGCTACGATAAGCCTTATCACGAGCTTATCGTGGAGGGCTACCGCTTCCTCTTCCTCAGCGGGGAAGCGTACCGCGACGTGAACGCAGCCTACAAGGAGGATGCGTTCCTCTCCCCCGAGCAGCTTGCATGGCTGCGCGAACGGCTTGCGGCTGCGGACGCCGCGGATGGCGGCAAGCCGGTGTTCGTGTTCCTGCACCAGCCGCTGCCGCAGACGCTGGATGGGACAGACCGGGAGCTGGGCGTCGTCCAGCACCAGGAGCTCCGGGCGCTGCTGGATGCGCATCCGAACGTTATTATGTTCAGCGGCCATACGCACTGGAACCTTGAGACGACCAACCAGGTCAAGCAGCTGAAGTTCTTGGCCGCTTCCAGTGCGTCGATCCGTGAAGTATGGAACGCGCAGAACGAACCGGAGACGATCGGCGTAAGCCAGAGTCTCGTCGTGGATGTGTATAAGGACCGCGTGGTTATTCACCGCCGCGAACATACGACGAAGCGATGGATCGAACCTTCCATTGCCAAAGGGTACGATGTGAAATAAACAAAAAAACTGCCGGACAGAAGGCTCACAATGGGCCTGGTGTCTGGCAGTTTTTATTTGTTTCAGCCGGGGGACGGCCGATTAATTTGCGGCCGCAGGCGTCTGCGCAGTCGGCGCTGGTTGGGCTGCGCCTCTAGGACCTTTTGGCGCGAAGCCCTTTTGCTCCACATGCTGCTTGATGCTGTCGGTCATGGACTCTTTGATTTTGCTGATGAGATCGTCTTCGCTGATGCCCTTCGCTGCAGCTACGTCAGCGATGGATTTGCCTGCTTCCAGCTCGGTTCTCAGCTCGTCTTGCGTGATGCCCAGAATGGTCGTTACCGCATCCGGGTTACCGAAGAATCCGCCAGGACCTCCGTGGCCGCCGAATCCGCGCCCTTCTCCGCCTACTGGACGTGTGTTTTGCACTTGCTTGGTAATGCGGTCGGAAAGATCTTGCAGTCTGCTGTCCGCCTGCTCTTGCGTCAGCTTGCCGGCTGTAACGTCAGCATGGATAGCTGCCGTTTCGGCGGCAACCAGTTTCGCTACGAAATCGGCTTCCGTCAGCCCTTTTTCCACTGCGAAGGCGGACAAGGTTTTGCCTGCTTGCAAAGCTTCCTGCACGGCACTTGGCTCTACGCCTAGAACGGTTGCCGCTTCTTGCACGAGGTTTCCGCCGCCGTACCCCTTACCCTTACCGCCGCGATCGCCGCCAGGGAAGCCGCCTTTGGTGCCGTCAATTTGCTTCGTTAATTGATCGGAGAGCCCTGTCAAGATTTTATCCGCCTGCTCTTGCGTCAATTTGCCTGCCGTCACCTGGTCGTTGATGGCAGTCGTCTCTGCGGCAACCAGCTTAGCCAGGTAATCCGCTTTCGCGATGCCTTGCTCCTCTGCGAAGGCAGCCAACGTTTTGCCCGCTTTGAGCGCTTCCTGCACCGCGCTTTCCTCAACGCCAAGGATCGTCGCCGTTTCCTTCAGGACACTGCCGCCACGGAAGCCGCCGCGGTCGCCGAAATCTTTGCCGCCTTTACCAAAGCCCGCTTTCTGCGCCGGTGCAGCTGTCGTGCTGCTCGCCGCGGTATCTGTTGCTGCAAATGCTTGATTATGTAGAGCTCCAACAAAACCAACACCAAGTACGAAAGATGCGATCAGCGAACCTGTAAGAATTTTTCTGGAGATAGTTTTCATGTTTGTTTCCACCTTTTTCTTTTAATTTTTGTTTGTTTGTTCCTTACAAAACCTAGTATAGATGCCTAACCTGAAACCCATCTGAGTATAAACTGAGAGTTGGTTGAGAGGTTTCTGAGCATTGGCTGAAAATGGGAATGGCTGCGCAAGCTGCATTTTAACAGGAGAAACTCCCGGTATGGACGGGTATCCCGATACGGGAGCTGATCTTTCTTGATCTGCCGCAGGGTGTAACTGGAATTTCTCCCGTTATTCCTGAGAATATTAGCCCATTAGTACGAATAAAGGGATTTCCTCCCCTTAATTTATCACCATTCCACGTAAAGACTGCGGGGACTGGCCGATTAACAGGAGCTTTTCCAGTTATCCAGCATTTGAGGATCCTTCTGGCTGCATTTAACAGGAGAAACTCCCGGTATGGGCGGGTATCCCGTTAGGGGAGCTGATCTTTCTTGATCTGCCGCAGGGCGTAACTGGAATTTCTCCCGTTATTCCCGTGAATATTAGCCCGTTTGTTAGATTAAAGGGATTTCCTCCCGTTAATTTATCCCCATTCCGCGTAAAGACAGCGGGGACTGGCCGATTAACAGGAGCTTTTCCAGTTATCCAGTTAACAGGAGAAACTCCCGGTATGGGCGGGTATCCCGATAAGGGAGCTGATCTTTCTTGATCTGCCGCAGGGCGTAACTGGAATTTCCCAAAGCCCACTGTTAATCCATGAAAAGTAACGGTTATCCCTCTATCGATGTTTTTTACTGGAACGTTTCCTGCTAGGTTCTCACAAGTAGAGATTTTCTGACTGTTGAGAAGTCCCCTGGACTTTTCGGCATTTTGATTTTTAAATGGGGTTTTTTTATGAAAGTTTGTCGATAGGTTTGAAGCATTCCGACCTCCCGCTAGTAAAGTCTTCATTTCACGGAAAAAAGCGGAGTGACGGTGGGCTTGTATTGCCCATCAAAAAAAGCCCTCCCCCGGCTTCTAATGTGCACCCCTTAGAATAGACATTGGAACCCCCCCTGGTTAATCCGATGAATTCTAAGGGGTGTTTTTTATGGGGATTAAGGGACAAACGTACAATACTTATCCAGAGGAATCGAAGCTTGAGGCGATACGTCTGCATCTAGTGGAAAAATGGACGTACCGACAAATCACGGAGCATCTAGCCATTCAAGATAAAGATCGTGTAAAG
>NZ_JAVDUS010000030.1:0-89749 GCF_031456485.1 Bacillus sp. 3255 | reverse complement strand
AGGCGCAAATAACAGCGCTGGTGTCCGTCAGAATGCCGATTCGGCTCATTCCGGCCGAATAAGCGCATCTGTGTCCGTTAGCCGGGCTCGGACACTCTGGAGCGGCTGCGCAGCTGCTCGCTCCACAAGCGGGCGGCGCCCACGGCGGCGGCCCACCGGGTGCTAAGCGGACGTTCCCCGGCGGCAAGCCGCCGCTCCCGCTGCTAACGGACACAGCGGACGCTATTCGCGGCGTGTCCGCAGCCGCTCGATTCTAACGGACACAGGCGCGCTTATTTGGCTATTTTTGGGGCAAAATCTGCCCCAAAGGCGCAAATAACAGCGCTGGTGTCCGTCAGAATGCCGATTCGGCTCATTCCGGCCGAATAAGCGCATCTGTGTCCGTTAGCCGGGCTCGGACACACCGCCCCCGCTCCGTCCCCTCCCCGGACGGACACCGCCTCTTCGCCGCGCCCACCCCCGGCGAACACAAAAAAGGAGTTAAGCGCACAAACCGCTTAACTCCTTAACAGCCGCTACTTCCTAAGCTCCGGAACTACGTTCGGAGGCACTTCGCCCAGCACGCCTTTCACCAGATTCTCGGCCGCCAGCATCGCCATATCGAACCGCGTCTTATGCGTAGCCGAACCGATGTGAGGCAGCGTAACGACATTAGGCATCCTCAGCAGCGGATTATCGGGAGCGACCGGCTCCTGCTCGAACACATCGAGCCCCGCTCCGCGAATGATCCCCTGCTCCAGCGCTTCAATCAGCGCAGCTTCGTCTACCGTTTGCCCGCGGGACGCGTTGATGAAGATCGCCGACTTCTTCATCAGCGCCAACTCCTCGCGGCCTATGAGACGGGCCGTATCCGCCGTAAGCGGCGTCATGAGAACGACGAAATCCGATTCCCGAAGCAGCTCCTGCAGGGAACGGTAGCTGACGCCCAAGCTCTGCTCGGCCGCCTCTTTCCGGCTGCGGTTATAGTAGACGACATCCATGCTGAAGCCGAATTTCGCGCGTCTGGCGATCGCTTCCCCGATGCGGCCCAAGCCGATAATCCCCAGCTTGGCGTGATGCACGTCGATGCCGAATATTGCCTCATCGCTGCCTTTTTGCCAACGACCGGCCTTCACGTAGGCATCCAGCTCTGGGATTCGTCTGGCCGAGGCCAAAATGAGCCCGAACACGGTATCCGCTACCGTCTCATCGAGTACGCCCGGCGTGTGTGTCCCGAGCACCGCTCTCTCCTTCATAGCTGACAGATTCAGATTGTTATAGCCGACCGATACATTGCTGACGATTCGGAGCTTGGGAGCACGATCCAGCAGCTCCTGATCGATGCTTCCGCCGGAAATCAGCAGCCCGTCAACGTCGGATAACGCTTCCAAAAGCTGCTCACGCGGCATCTCATCTTCTATATCCCATTTGGTATATTCGCAGTATTCTGCTATATACGCTTCCACTTCGCTTGGAACTTGCTTGGCAAGAAATACTTTAGGCCGCCTCATACTCAAAACTCCCTTCTAGTCTATGTAAGAATCGTACCATACTAGAGTTCTAGAAAACCAGTTTTTTCATGAGGCCGTTTCCTGCTCCTGGCCAGAACGAACATGACGGCGAAACCAGCCATGCCCAGCAGCGCCAGCAGCGCGCTTACGTTGTACATCGATTTCGCGCC
Source organism: Bacillus sp. 3255 (assembly GCF_031456485.1). Lineage (NCBI taxonomy): Bacteria > Bacillati > Bacillota > Bacilli > Caryophanales > Bacillaceae > Bacillus > Bacillus sp. 3255. The sequence goes on along the minus strand of NZ_JAVDUS010000030.1, from coordinate 88,089 downwards.
CAATTCCTGGTAGATCCAGCCCCCGGCAAGCCCGGCGACGATGCCGGACAATCCGCCCCAACTCAGCGCATATACCGCTTGGCCTGACGCCCGGTATTCCGGCGGGATCAACTGCGCCGTCAACTGCGTCCCGACATAATAATAGCCGGCGAACGTAATGGCGTTCAGCGCTTGAATGAACATAATTTGGTACGGCGATACCGCCTCGGCCATCATATACCAGCGCAGTGCGTAAAGCAGACTGACAACCGCAAGACACAGGATCATCGTCCGCTTATCCTTCCGCAAGAATCGGTCGAAAAGCAGGTAAACCGGAATTTCGAATATCGAGGCAAAGAACGCCGACCAACCGATTAGAGCGCTCTTTCCGCCAAGATCGGACATATAGATGGAGACGAAGGTGTTGTTCATCGCATTAGGAATCGAGATGAGAATTCCCATCCCAATGAACGCCATAAACCACTTGTTCCCCATAATTTGAAAATAATTGCCGCGCTGAACACCGCGCCCGCTCCCCCCGCTTCGTGCACCGCCCGGCAGCATCCATGCGAACAGGATCGATAGCCCGAGCAGCAGACCGCATACCGCCCATAGCCGATGAATGCCCAGCCAACCGATGACCGGTCCAGCCGCCAGAGCCATTAATGCCCAGCCCAGCGATCCCCAGAGGCGAAAGGCGCCGAACTTGCGGCCGGTACCCTCGATGGCTTCGAGAATAAGCGAGTTGCTCTGCGAGAACAGCGGAGTTTGAAAGAAAAAGTAAATGAGCAGAAACGTAATCATAAGCGCATATGAGCTTGTAACAAATACCGACTGCAGGCTCAACAGGCTGCCGATGAGCAGTACCGTGAGGATGCGCCTGACATTGGCAAGCCGGTCGCTCCAATATCCCCAGAACGGATTGGCAAGAAGCGAGATAACAGGCCCGCCGGCCAACAGTAAACCGATGGCGATGGAGGACATGCCGAAGTCCTTCAAGTACAGCGGGAAAAACGAACTATACACGGCTAACGCGCCGTATACAACAAAATTGAAGCCTTTGATAACACCAAAGGGCCGCGCTGCGGCCATTGAAAGTGCTGACATCGATGTGCTCTATCCTTTCCGAGGACTTACGTCGTATGTGCGAGCTTTCGATATTGCGTTGGCGTAATTCCGGTGTAAGTTTTGAAAATGGCGCAAAAATATTTGTACTCTTTGTATCCGACACTCTCGGCGATTTCGAAGACGCGGTCGTCCGTTTCCGTCAGCCTCGCCTTCGCCTGCTCAATGCGCACCTCATTCAAATACTCGGCAAACCCTTTGCCGAATTTCTGTTTGAACAGGATGCTGAAATAATTCGGTGTGATTTTCAGCCAAGCCGCGACCTCGGAAGCTTTGATGTCCTTGTTGTACCTCGCTTCAATGTACGACTTCACCCTGTCGGTCAGCCAATGATTCTTGCCCGTGAGCGAATTGTGCACAAGCGAATACATGGCCTCCAGTTCGGTTTGAAGCAGCGATTCCATCGCTCGATAGGAGTTATGCACGAACAAGTCCATCTTATGGGTATGGAACAGATCCGGATACCCGGTCAAATCGATTCCCGTCGACCGGAGTCTTCTCTGCAGCATAATGACCAGCTCTTGCAGCGCATGCCAAACTTCCTTAATCAGACAGCCGCTCTCCCGGAAATCCTGCAGCGCCTTATGGACGCGTCTGTCCAGATCGTCATAGTTCTCTTGGAAAAGCGCCTGAATCAAGCTCTTCTCCAGCTCCAGCAGATCCGGTTGGGGGTGACCCTTCCTCGCAGCAAGCTCTTCATTGTGGAACACAACGGGAGCGGCTGCGGGAAGCACGGCAAATTGCAGCAGCCCCATTGCCTCCATCGCGCTAGGATAAATCTGCTCTGCAGCGCTGAAGGGCTGTGAAACGCCGGCATACAGCTGCACCCCCGGAGCCAGCCCTATGGAGTTCAAGGCATGATGAAGCTTATCGCTGTTATCCGTAAGAGGCGCCGCACATAAGGTAAGCAGCAAGTTCGGGTGGTGGAAGAATGAGAGCGGTTCCAGTCCGCATGTTCGTAAGGCATCGTCCACAGCCGACTCCCACAGGGCGCGCGATTCCCTTCGCTGCTCTTCGGATGAGCTGTCCACCCAAGCCGCATAATCGGCGATCTGAGTCGCGATCATCCGGCATACGGCGGAACCGCCTGCCATTATGGAAGGTACGTAGGTATCGTCCCGCGCCGCATCCCGATCCTGCAGCTTCGATTTCAGCCACTTGCGGCTGCGCTCCAGCTCCTGCTCGTCATGCTGCAGACGCTCTTGTGCAATTTCAACCCCGATGCGCTCCACCATGCCCATGAGCTCTTCGATATTGACCGGCTTCAGCAAATAATCTTCGATGCCCAGCCGCAGCGCCTGACGGGCATATTCGAAATCGTCATACCCGCTGACGATGATGACTCGCGTTCGAGGAAAGCGCTGCTTCAGACCTTTGGCCAGCTCGAGTCCGTCCATGCCGTCCATATTAATATCGGTAAGCACGACATCCACCGGCGTTCGCTCGATACATGCAAGAGCTTCATAACCGTCATAGGCCTCTCCGACCACCTCTACGCCGATCGATTCCCAATGAATGGTCTCCCGTAAACCTTGGCAAATAATCGGCTCATCATCTACGATTAGCAACTTGATGGTCATCGTTCTCCCTCCTGCTCATTCATCCAGTACGGAATTCTTATGCGAATGCATGCTCCGGCACGCGATGGCTCATGTGGAATCGTAATGCCATAATCGCTGCCATATTCCAGCGAGATGCGTTCGTGAATGTTGCAGATCGCATGGTTCATCACATCCTCGTTCCCTTTCCGTGTAATCAGAATTTGCCGAATCTCTTCCAACTTATCCTTGGCGAATCCGATACCGGAGTCGAGAACGTCGATGAATAAATCCCCCTCTTCGGTATAACAACGAACGTCAATTCTGCCGCCTCCACGCGGGAATCCATGCTTGATGCTGTTCTCCACGAGCGGTTGGATGATTTTCTTGAGCAGGACGGCATTATCCAGCTGAGCCTCCAAATACAGCGTAAACTGAAGCTTGCTGCCCATCCGTTTCTGCTGCAAATTCAAATAAGCACGAACGAAGTCCAGCTCACCTGCCAATGTCGTATACCGTTTCTCGCTAATTTGACCCATTCGGAAAAAGCGCGATAACGTCTCGATCAGTTGGCTCGTCTCCGGCGCTTTCTCCAATCTGGCCGTCCACCTGATCATATCCAGCGTATTATATAAAAAATGGGGGTCCATCTGACTTTGCAATATTCGGAGCTCGGAATCCTTTTGTCGGATCTCCAGCTTATACTTTTTATCGATGAGCTCTTTGATCGTCATAACCATATTGTTGAACTGCCTGCCCAGCTCCCCTACCTCATCTTGCGAGCGAACCTTCACTTGTACCGAGAAATCGCCTTTCTTCAGCCGCTGGGTCTGTCTGCTCAGCTCCAGCATCGGGCGAATCATCGCAAATTCAAAGCCGATCAATGCCAACAGCCCCAAGATGACGATAATCAAAATGAGAAATTTCAACGACGCTTTGATCGCTTCCGTCTTCTGTACGATCGCTTGATCCTTGACCAGCGCGACAATGTTCCACCCTGTCGATTTCATACGCTGACTGAACACAATATACGAGACCCCGTCTTCCTCGAGCGAAAAGACTTTGTTCGCCGCTCCCGCATTCACGCCGCGAAGCAGCGCTTCGTCCGGATAGGGACGGCCGATAAGCGACTCATCCTGGTGGAGCAGAACGCTGCCCCCAGGCCGGATCATAAAGATGGAGCCTTGATCTTTGAGCACTGCCGCCCTGAGCAGGTCCGTAATTTCCGACTCATCCAGCCTTACAATCACTTGCCCGACCGAACGCGAAGGGGTTTCGAAGGAATTGATGGTGCGAACCATGGAGACGACCCGTTTGCTGCCGGTCCAACCGCTTTCCAACTTGTAGGAATCCGTCCAGATCACCCGGCCCTTGTTCGACTGGGCAAGATCCAACCACGGCTGCTCCAGCCCTTTGACCGGTTCGCCCATCTGCAGCTGGTTGCCGCCTGTCCCTTGCAGCGAGATCGACTTGATATACCGCTTCGACATGATTTGGAAAGCGATGAATCCTTCGATCACGGTTTGGTCCTTGTTCATTTGCTCCATATTGCTTGGAGTCGTCGGCGTTTCCATAAATCTGCGGAAATTTTCCTGATAAATCATATAGTCGGACAAATCTTCAATCGTCTTGATTTTTTCCGATAAATTCAGCTCGATCGTATTCAAATTTTTCTCCATCGCGTCGATGAACTGCTGGCGCAATATCGCGTCATAACGGCTCAAGATGACATTCCCGATCAGCAAGGACGGAAGTGTCACCAGAAGCACGAAGATGGCGATCGATTTTCTTCTTAAGCTGAAATGCAGGAAAGGATATCTGTTGAATCTCATGAAGTTCCAGCCCCTAACCGGTCTAATACCTCTCATTTTACTACAAAACGGAGACAAGCTGCCGAGAAGGTTATGGAAAGCCGAGCCGCCGCTATCCTTTCACGGCTCCAGCCGTCATCCCTTGCACCAGCTGTTTCTCCATCGCCAGGTAAAAGCCGACGAGCGGGATCAATGCCATCGATAATGCGGCCATTTGCAGCGTCTGGAACCTCGTTTCCGTGCCGGCGAAGTTCGCCAGACCGAGCGGCAGCGTCTTCAGCGCCGCTTTATTGATCAGCACAAGCGCGAACAGGAACTCATTCCAGTTGTAAATGAAGTTGATGATGATGACGGTCGCCAGCGCCGGGCGCGTCATCGGCAGAATGATGGACCAGAAGATCCGGTACAGCCCGGCACCGTCCATGACCGCGGATTCCTCGATGTCCTTGGGGAATGCCTGCATGAAGCCGACGAGAATGAAGATCGTAATGGAGAGATGGAAGGCCGTATAGGGAAGCACCAAAGAAAGATGCGAGTTCAACAGGCCGATTTTTTTCATAATGATGAAGATAGGGACAAGCGTAGCATGAATCGGAATCGTCATACCGATGATGAACAGCCCGTAGACCCAGCCGCGCAAGCGAAAATGGAACCGGGATAAAAAGTAAGAGGTCAACGCTCCGAGCAGCACGGTCAACAAGATGGCGCCCGCTGTCACGATGACGCTGTTCCAGAAATAGGTGCCCAGATGAGCGACTTTCCAGGCATTCGCGTAGTTGCTGAAATTCCAGATCTTGGGCAAACCGATCGGATTCGTGGCATACTCTTCCTCAGACTTGAATGAGCTGACAACCATCCAGACGATTGGAATGATATTCAATGCGCCTAACAGCGCTAGTACAAGATGAATCAACGTTTTTTTCTGCAGAGATGTTTGCATGGCTCCTCCTTCCCCGGCGAGACAACCGGTCAGCCGTTTCTTCGTGTAATGAGTTTGGCTGCGTATATGGCTATGAGGCTGAAGAGCAGAATCAAGATCGAGACGGCGCTGCCAAGCCCGAAATCACTATTATTGAACGCTTGGGTGTACATGTAGATGGTCATAACTTCCGTATTATGGGCAGGTCCGCCGGCTGTCATGACATAGATCAGATCGAAAACGCGGAAGCTGTTGCTGATCGAGAAGATGAGCGTCACCCAGATCGTCTCTTTCAGCATCGGAAGCGTAACGAACCAGAAGCGCTTCCAGCCTGTCGCCCCGTCCATGACGGCGGCCTCCCGCACTTCCTCCGGAATGTTCTGTAAACCCGCCAAGAAAATAACCATATAGAATCCGTAATTTTGCCATAAGTACGTAATGCTGACGGACAGCATCCCCCAACGCGGGCTGCCCAGCCAATTCTGTTTCCAGCTGTCCAACCCGAACAAGCCGAGCGCATTGTTCAGCAAGCCCGATTCGGTGCCGTACACCATATTCCAGATCAGCGATACGATAACCGCCGAGATGATAACCGGCAGGAACAGGATGGAACGGTAAACCTTAAGCCCCCGGAGCGACCGGTTTAACAGCAAGGCAAAGAACAAGCCCGCAGGCAGCTGTCCCAGAATGCCGCTGAACATCATGAACAGGTTGTTCGATACGCCTTTCCAGAAAATGTTATCCTTCAAGACGGATATATAGTTATCCAAACCGACGAAGGACATGTCGGACAATCCGTTCCAGTTGAAAAATGAATAGTAGAACGACATGACGACGGGAAGCATCGCTATCCCGATGTAGATGGCCAATGCCGGCAGCATGCCCAGTGCGATCGTCCACCCCATTCGCTTCGTTACATTCATCGTTGGCCCTCCTTCTCTCTAGATGTTTAATTGCTATCGTGAAGCCGCGTTACGCGCCCGGATGCCAAGAAAGACGGAACGCTAGGGCAAGCTCCGCCTTTCTGGCAGCGATATCCGCTCACCCGCAGCTTACAGTGGAACCGACAGGGAGCGCGATGCCGCTATAATTTCCGATGCCGTCGTTTCGCGTCCGAGCGTATCGGACAAATACAAGCCCTCGCTGATCAGCATCGTCGCAAGCGCGATATCCGCCGTCGGCAGCAGTTCGACGCGCCCTTGGAGGGCGGCGATCCAGTGCCGCTGCGACGAATCGTACGCATCCTCGTGCTCTCTCATGCGATGCCAACGGATATCCATCCGGTTCAGATCGATCTTGCTGTCCAAATCCATATCGGCCACCGTCGTATGAAAGCTGAAATCCGAGGTCATCTCGCCCGAATGATACGCGGGTAGCCGAATGCCGCCTTTGGAGCCGATGATGCTGCTTCCTTCGACGCCTCCCAGATGAACGGCCCACGCTTCAAAGATGTCCAGTGTCAGCCCTCCGCGGAAGGTAACGAACCCGAGCGCCAGTTCTTCGACATCGAAGCCGCTCTGCTCCCGTCTCTGCGGATCCATGTCCATCTCTTGAATCAGCTTGCCGGTCACTCGCTCAACCTCGGTTTCTCCGAGCAAATAGAGCATCTGGGCGATATGATAGACACCCATATCCAGCAGCGCCCCGCCTCCCGCACTTGCTTTCCGCGTGAAATTCGCGGTGCCGAATCCGTCGACGTACGGCCTGCCCCGGCGACGGAAGCCGTTCGAACGGGCGTGGAACAATTTGCCCAGCTTGCCGTCCTCAATCAGCGCCTTGGCCGCTTTCGTTTCTTTCTTGTACAGCGTGCTAAGCTGGATATGCAGCTTCCTGCCGCAAGCTTGAGCCGCGTCGATCATGCTCTTGCCGTCATAGTAAGAACCGGCAATGGGCTTCTCGCAATACACATGCTTGCCTGCCTGCAAGGCGGCAATCGTCAACGGCGCGTGAAAGTTGTTATGCAAGCAGACATCCACCGCGTCGATATCGTCCCGCGCAAGCAGCTCTTTATAGTCGGTGTATACATGGGGAACTCCGAATTTCTCCGCAGCCCGCCGTGCTTCCCCTTCATTGATATCGCACACGGCGACAACCTCGGCTCCTTCGATTTGGGCGTATTGCTCCAAATGCGATTTCCCGATAATGCCTGTGCCGATTATTCCAATTCTGATTGTGGCATATTCCATGTCGTACGCCTCCAGGTAGCTTATCCTTGGCTCCGGCAAGCCGAAGCCAGGATTCGTTTCATTGCAGCCAGCGCCCACTCGATCTCGGTATACGGATCGGAAGCCGCGTTATACTCAATCGCCCAACACCCTTTATAGCCCATCTCGAGCAGCTTGGAGACGGTAAGCTCCGTTGTGTCGGAGAGAACCGTACGCTTGTCCATGTGGGTATGAGTCACCCACGGGGCTACGAGAAGGTCTCCTTGCTCGCTGCCTTCGATCCAGCGGTTCAAATGCAGCAGAACGCCATACCCCGGATGGTCGACCGCTTCAGCGAGCTGCTTCATCCATACCGGATCGAGCGAAATACCCGTATGATTCTCCGGCCCCACCGTAAATCCGTAATCCGCAGCGATCTGCGCATATTCCCGGTACCGGCGCACCGTATAATCGAATTGCTCTTCCGTCACTTCGCCAGGCCCCCGGTTCGCATCAATGCGAACCGTATGAGCTCCGAGCAGTTTCGCCGCCCGCAAATGCGCCAGCGCATTCAAGTGCAGCAGATTGCGGACGTCCGGATCGGCGTCCCACAGATGAGCGCGGTCTACCGCCAGATTCGCAAGCGTTAACTGCCGCTCATCCAGATTACGCTTGATCTTCAGCAGCTCCTCGTCGTCGGGAAGCTGCCAAACCGGAACTTCGCGGTCAGCGAAGAAACCGTTCCAGAGATCAACCGTATCCAATCGGTACCGGTGTTTGACCGTCTCGAGATAGCCGTATATATTCATTTCTCCCTGACTTAACAGCTGATAGAAGGAGAATGCCCCGATGGATGCTTTCATCTCCGCCATCCTTTCTGCTTGGTACCTCCGCCATGAACCGAGGCAGGCCGTTATTTTTTCACTTTATCCATCGCATCTTGCATCTCTTTGGCAATTTGCTCCGGTGTCTTTTGTTTCATCGTAATGGCTTGCAATCCGTTCTCAATCGCATCCTTAACGGAAGCCGGCATCACGCTGTCAAAGACGAGCGCATCGCCCGATTTGGTGAGCTGCAGCATTTCTTTCAAATATTTGCTCGTATCTGCCGGCATATCTACCTTGGCCGGTACGACAATCCCTTTGCTCATCAAGCTCTGGTACAGCTCTGGAGCGTAGAAATATTTCAGGAATTTGATCGCCGCATCTTTCTTCGCGCCCTTCAATTCCTTGCTGAGGCCGATGCCGTATTGAATGACGCCGGCGCTTTTGCCTGCCGTGCCTTTGCCGCCTTCAACGGACGGGAACAGCGCAATGCCGATATTGTCGCCGCTTTCCGCATTGCTGACGCGGAATTTGGTATCAATCGTCGAGGAGGTGATCGTCATGGCCGCTTTCTTCTGCAGGAAATAATCCTGCACCTGCACTTCGTCCATCGTATTCAAGTCCGCATTGAAAGCGTCCAGCTTCGTCAACTCATCGAAGATGCCCAGCGCTTTCACATAGTCGGCATCGGTAAACTTGGCTTGACCCTGCTTCACCTTCGTCAAGAAATCCGTTCCCGCTACGCGGTCTTCGACGGCTGACATCACCGAGGATTGCAGCGGCCATCTGTTTTTGTTGCCGATACCTAACGGAGTAATGCCGGAAGCTTTAAGCTTTTTCACAAGATCAAGGAACTCCGTATAGGTTTTCGGGAATTCGTTGTAGCCGACTTTAGCCAGCATGTCCTTATGGTAATAAATGATATCGACGAACGTCATTTTTGTCGGAATCGCGTATTGCTTGCCGCCTACGTTATAACCGGCCAGCGCTTGCGGAGGCAAAATATCTTTCCATGTATCCATAATTTCATCGAGCGGCATCAGCACGTTGGCATCGATGTAAGGGTCCATGTCGACGCCGGGATATAGAATGAACATATCCGGCATGCTGTTCCCTGCAGCTTCCGTACGAAGCTTGGTCCGGTATTGGGCGGAAGGGATATCCTGCATTTCGATTTTGATCTCCGGATTTAATTGCTGAAACTTCTGGATGCGCTCTTTGTATAGTTGGTTGTCTACGTTAGGGGTTGACCAGTTTTCCTCAAAGCTCAGCGTCACTTGCTCCTTGGCGGCCGGGCTGTTCGAAGCCTTCGCTCCGCCTGCATCTTGCGCCGCCGGTTCCGTGCCGTTCCCGCACGCCGTCAGTGTCAACAAAGCCGCAGAGGCGGCAACGACCACCGATTTTCTAATTAATCCTTGAATCATACAATCCCCTCAATTCATGTTATTTTATTTTACATAGACTTCACAAGAAAATTATAGAACAGACCCGAAGGGGTGAATATCCCATTCAAATACGAAATTATCCGGATTTTTAATGTAATATTTTCGCACACAAATGTAAACTCCCCTGTATCCTTCCATTAGTTACCACGCAGCATATAATCGACCAAATCATCCACAGGTACTGTAGCCAATGCGATAGCGGTATCCGTCACACCATAATAAATGTAGAGGAGACCGTCTTTGACGACGTTGCCTGTCGGGAAAATGACATTCGGGATTTGGAAGCCGAATTTCTCATAATACGTTTCGGGTTCCATGATGAAATGATGGGTTCTGGCAATGATTTTCTCGGGATTCTCTAAATCGAGCAGCAGCGCGCCTACCCGGTATACCGTATCCTTATCGACGCCATGATACAGCGTGAGCCAGCCCCGGTCCGTGCGAACCGGCGGTGTAGACCCCCCGATCTTCTTGAACTCCCACTCCTCGTTCTCCGCTTTCGCGAGCAGCTTCGGTTCTTCCCAAGTCAACAAATCGTCCGAATACGTAATCCACATCGCCGCTTTCTCCGTACCGTAAGCCTCGCCGACGTACTCTTCCGGCCTGCGCAGCAGCACGTATTTCCCGTTAATTTTCTCAGGGAATAGAATGTTGTCGCGATCGTTGATGTCCAATGGCGTTGTGTCGCACAAATACTCCCAATGGATCAAATCCTTCGACGTCAGGATGCCCGAACGCGTGAGCCAATGCTCGGGCTTCTCCCCCCAGCCGTCCGGGTACTTCGGTATGGAGCGCTCCGGTATCCCGGCTCCCGTCGGATAATAATTCATGGCGCAGGGACGAAGGGCGTAGTTCAAATAGAACGTATCGTCAATTTTGACGATGCGCGGATCCTGTACACTGCCATACGGGAAGCCGAGCATGTCGGGAGTCACGATAGGCTCCTCCACCACGTGGCGGAAGTGCACGCCATCTTCGCTTTCCAGCAATCCCAGGAAATTTTTGCATGGCGTCAGCGATTCCGCCGTTCGTTCGATCATATAAAACTTATCGTTATGGATAATGACCGCCGGATTAAAAACCGTAACTTTTCGCCAATCGTAGAGACCAGGCACAACAATCGGATTTTCTGGATGTCTGGTGATTTTCACTCGATTTCCTCCTAGAATTCTGATGCATGTTAGAATGATCACGCTTACTTCAATGATCGCTTTCCAACAGATCCACGATGTTAGTATTAACTTCGCTTCATGTAACAAATTATATAAGCATTATTCCGGTTCTCATATCCCACGCATTTACGATAATATCCGAAAAAATATAAATAAGTTACGCGCAGACGGATGGAAAAGTCGATTTGGCGACGCATTTCCTCCATTTTTGAGATAATAATGAAATCGCTTCCAATTATCGGGAAGACATGCATGGCGGCAATGCGATGCCGGCCGAAAATATAAACGGCGGCGTCAGAATACGTTCTGGGCACCGCTTTTCATCAAATTTGCCGCACACCTTGCGCATAATCGCTTGGGCATCCGCTAAAGTATCAGCTAGGCGGATTGTATTCTGCGGTACTTGTACGATTGTATTCGATTTTTCGAATACATTCTTCGCATTCTGCCGCACACGCACCGATTGTATTCGATTTTTCGCATACAAAGCTCGGTACAAGGCCGATCTCTCACAACAAAAAATCCCCCGACAACTTCATCCGACACGCATGTCCGTGAGGTCATTGGGGCTTCGGTCGAACAAGCCGTTTTGCACTAAAACTTTATAATAGACATACACCAGTACATAAGCGAGCGCATAACTCAGAAATGTCCACCCTATATTCCAATGATTGCCATACTCTACTTTGCCGTATTGTAAGGCCACCCACTCCAATCCCGTTGTAAGTAGACATAAACAGATGATTTTCAACCATACATGGCGATGGTTATGGCGTATCCAATAGATCATATACCCGGCGAAAACAGGATACAGGCCGATATCCAACGGAAGCGCAGAGAGCGTCTCATCATTTTCAATCAAGGGTGTAAAATCCCAAAATTCCAGATGATACCCCATATCATTGATCAATGCAGATATCGTGGCTGTAAATGGAAAAATGAGCAGAACGACAATCCGCGCTTTCTTATAGAGATAGATCCCGAAAATCCATGGGATGATGAAACCGACGATTATATTAAATAACATAAAATCACCTCTCTCTAGATTGACTATTATCCCCTCAATCTGGATAACCTATCCAAGTGACATTATTTTCCCAAAGAATAGGGAGTAGAACGTGAGCAGTCATTCCTATTGGTATTACGGTCTTAGCGCAGTAAGCTTGATTCTGCTTATCTACATATGCCGGAAAAGATCTATGGAACGAAGTCTTCTTTTGTTTCTCGCGATGGTGCAAATTACTTATTTCATTGAGACGGTCATCTATATTTTTCTGGACAGTTATGCATACACGCCTGAAATTATCCAGCACAGCACATACTTTGACAGCAATATAGGGGCTCTCGCATCCAATTTATTCATCGTTCCTGTCCTCGCTGTCCTGCTAGCCACTTTCCGCTTAGGCTGGGCATGGGTGCTGTTATTCGTCGGACTATTGTGCGGTACAGAGCTGTTATTTCTAAAGCTTCACATTTACTACCTGCATTGGTGGCGGGTATTTTACACGGCAATCGGACTGTTGATATTTTTGCCCAGCACAAAAAAGATATATCCACTCCTGCTGCGCCCTTTAGAGGGATGGCTGCATAGCTTGTTTTTGTTTCTTTGCACCGCTCCTATCCTCGGGACGCTTCATATTATGCCGATCATGTTTCTGATGAACCGTTCTTACTCGCTCGGCTGGTTTGACGATAAAGACCACGACACGACTGCTTTTTCATCGATCTACTACTTGGTCGCCACTTTCATCCTCATGATCTTTGTGAAAATGAAAATGAAGCTGTGGCTGAAGCTGCTGCTGCAGGCAATCTGCTTTATCATCATTACCGTCGTGCTGCACATGTCCGGAATCTTGGATATCCGTGCCAAGTGGGATCCTTGTTATTATGTACTGTTTCCGCCGGCCGTTTCTCTCATCGCCATGAACATTAGCAAACGGTTGTCGAACGGACCTAGCTCCTAACAAAAAAAGGCTGCCGGTTGCTTCTACCGGCGGCCTCCCTAATTATAATTCTTTGGTCATAAAAACACTGTTAGGATCTTCCTCATAATCGGCAAAAGGGCCGCATTCCTGGAACCCGAAGCTGGCGTACAGCTTAATGGCCGGCTGAAACTCCTCCATGGAGCCTGTCTCCAGGCTCAGACGCTGATACCCTCGGCGCTTGGCTTCTTCCATAATATGTTCGAGTACTCGCCGGGCTACGCCTTTGCGCAAATGATTGGCAGCGGTTCGCATCGACTTCAATTCACCGTGCTCACGGTTCAGCTCCTTTAACGCTCCGCAGCCTGCCAGCTCATCCTGCTCCCATGCGCTCCAGAAGGTGACGTCAGGCCGTTTCAATCCGTCCAGATTCAGCGCATGCATACTCTCCGGCGGGGATAGCGCCGACATGTTCTGCAGGTGTTCGTTAATGAGCGCAGCCACCTCCGGACCGCTAAGATCGTCCAATTTGATTGTCAAATTTGCCACTTTCCTATCTCTCCTTTTGCCCTGAATGTGTTCTGCCGAAAGGCGCTGCGTTCAGCGTACGCCCCGCTCTTGAAATATCATTATATATGTTCGTGATTCATAACCATAAATGCCATTTATAGATCATTCCGATCTAATTTCAAGAACGGTTGCATATACAAAAAAACAGATTGACATTCTTCAGGATTCGACATATGATTCTCCTATATTAAATATCTTAATTTAGAGATAATATAGGAGTGAGCACATTTATGAGCGATTTTATGTCTATTGTAAAAGAACGCCGATCGGCCAACGCCTTCATCCCGAATATCGAAATCCCGAACGAAGATTTAAATGACATTTTGAATACGGTCAAATTCGCTCCCTCCGCCTTTAATCTTCAACACGCACACTACATCATCGTAAAGGATCCGGCCGTCAAAGAGGAAGTATACCAAGCGGCCAGCAAACAATACAAAGTTCAATCCGCTTCCGCGGCCATTCTCGTGCTCGGCAATCTGAATGCCTATCAAGACGTCGCCAGATTAAACGAAGGATTTCTTCAGCTCGGCGTGCTTAGCAAACAAGAATATGACATGACGGTTGACAATGTTACAAGTTTCTATGAAGAACGCGGTGCCGCCTTCAAACGCGATGAAGCGATCCGCAATGCCAGTCTGTCCGCTCAGCTATTCATGCTGGCAGCCAAAGAAAAGGGCTGGGATACGTGCCCGATGATCGGGTTCGATCCGGACAAGATGCGTGAGGCGCTGAACATCCCTGACGACTATGTGCCTGTCCTGCTCATCGCGATCGGCAAGGAATTGACGGAGAAGCGCAGGCCACGGGGCTACCGTAAACCGGTCGGCGAATTCGTAAGCTTCGATCGTTTCTAAGGAGGCTGGGCGCGAGCTCGCCTTGCTACGAACAACTTCAAGCCAACAAGACCTTCTTCGCCCCGCCGGGATAAGGTATTGTTGGCTTGTTTGATTTCCTTCACAGCTATCGCCTCGCTGCTAGACGAGCTCCACCCACAGCCCTGTCGACATCTGCACCTCTTCTCCAGGACTCAGACCCCTGGCACCCGTTAGCTCGTCTGGGTAATGCAAATTAAAAGCATCCGTTACACACGTGTAGGGTTCAATGGAAAAGGCATCCGCCCAGCCCGGTTTAAACAGCAGCACAACCGGAAAGCTGCGGTCCGGCTCATACGCAATGAGGTACCCGGCTTCCTTCATCTCCAAGCGGCATATGCGATCTTCTTCACTCAGTGTAAACATGAAGCAGCCTGCTTCCGGATAATCCGCCAGAGCAACGCCTCGGCGCCATTGTCCGCAAAGCTCCGTCGACGATGGCTCGCCTGTGACGAACGATAACGGCGTTATAGGCCACTGCTCTGCGGCTGGAACCACGAGCGTACACGGACCGCTCGACGCCGGGACGGCCAAATAAGGATGCAAGCCAAAAGCAAACGGCGCGCGTTTGCTTCCGTGATTGACCGCCGCAATATGCATATCCAGGCGTCCCTTATCCAGCGTGTACGTCACGGTGAAGCTGAGCTCATGACCATAATAAGCCAGAATGTCCGGATGATCCTTGAAATGAAAGGAGCAAGTCACATAAGCGCCATTCTCTTCAGCGGCGCCATAGCCGTCTACGATCCATGGCTTCCGCGACAAATCTCCGTGCAGATGGTAGTGCGGCGGTTCATTAATCGGCAGCACATACTCCGTGCCTTCGAAGGAAAACCGCCCGCCCTTCACCCGATTCGGCGGAAACAGGATCGGGATGCCGTACCACGTGCGGATGCCGCTGTTGCCGATGAACGCCGTCATATCCGGGGGCGGCGTGATAACCGGCTTGCCCCTGCACGCATAGGCAATGAGGTTGTTTCCACATTCGGGTATTAGTGTGGCTTTGGCCTGACTATAGCCATCATGGAGTTCAATTGCGGTGTAATCACCGTAATCTCTGATCTCTACAGCGTATCCGCTCATGCTACGGGTTCCTTTCCAAACATTCGGGAATGATAATGCTCGTCTCCGTATATAAATACTCGCTTTCCGGCCGTTTGCCCGAGAAAATCAGATCATACATAATGCGCAGCGAAGTGTAGCCTTGCCTTAAGGGATTTTGCATAATGGTAAAATCAATCAGACCCTGCCGCAGCCACTGCTCGACCTCGGGCAGCAAATCGTTGCAAACCATCCGCAGCTTGCCGCCAAGACCCGCTCGCATGACGGCATCCAGACAACCGGCCACATCGCCGGTCGCCATGTAGATCCCGTCGAGATCCGTATGCCGGGCGAGCGCATCGCTCACTTGAGAGTGCGTATCTGCATAACGGTCGTACGATTGTATCAGCTGAACGATCTCCATCTCCGTGCCGCTTAGCGCATCGCGAAATCCGTTCACCCTGGACCGGTGAGCCTGAAAGCTCATGCTGCTGGCCAGGACCAGCACACGGGCTTTGCCCCGCAGCATTCGGCGCATGAGTCCCGCTGCGATTTGACCGCTGCGGTACAAATCCTGCCCCACAAAGCAAACTCGTTTGGATTCTCCGACATCAGAGTTGAACGTAACGACGGGGATGCCTTGAGCGGCAGCATCGTTAATACGTGCCCGGATGAGCTCATCGTCCATTAAGGAAACCAGGATCCCGCTAACGCCTTCGCCGATCAGCTGTCCGATCGCTGCCGCGCCTTCTTCCGGCCGGCGGTTATCGACATACCGGTATTCCACCACGATGCCAAAATCTTTCAGTTCCTCAGCGGCGGCCGTAATGCCGCTTCTAACCTCGCCGAAAAATGCAATCTCTTTCGGCGGCATGACCACCCCGAACTTGACGGGGTTTTTGTTCAGCGCTAATGCCTTGGCGGCCATATTGGGCACGTAGTTGAGCTCATGCGCAATAGCCATGATGCGTTCGCGAATTTGCGGTTTGACGCCAGGTCTTCCGTTCAGCACGCGATCCACGGTGCCTCGGGACACGCCGGCTTTCTCAGCGATTTGCCTGATCGTTACTGTCATCGTGTTCTCTCCATTCTTCATTGTGCGCGGGCACATTTTTCATTATGAAGGATGGCATGGAGGTTGACAAGCTACCGCTGCAGAATTGCCCTTAAATCTGGATAAACACTCTTTGTCCCTCGATTTTGACGGGATACGTCTGCAAATTCACGCAGACGGGCGCCCGCTTGGCGGCCCCTGTGGGGATATCGAATCTGCCGTTATGCTTCGGGCACTCAATCACGCTGCCGATCACCAGACCCTTGGACAGATGAACCTTCTCGTGCGTGCAAAATCCGTCGGATGCATAGAATTGTCCTTGCTCCGTACGGTAAATGGCAAATGTTCGATCGCCATGATCGAAGCGAATCACATCCTCCGTCTCAATGTCATCTGTTCCGCAAGCTTCTACCCATTCCATACTCATGATGTTTTCTCGCTCCTTATCTCGAGGTTATGCTCGATCCCGTACATATAGGGCCGCGCCGTACTTGGAAGCGGCTTTATGACCACATAGGACGGATCTTGCTTTTGCTTGATTAACGCATCGATTACTTCTTTCAACGCAGCCCACAGGCTTGTGCGCGCCGCCGGGCAATCGCTTTTCATTTCCTCATGCAGCTTGGGGAGTGCGTGATACGGCACCATCGGGAACATGTGATGCTCCGTATGGTAATTCATATTCCAGTACAAGAAGCGGAACACCGGATTCATGTACACGGTACGCGTGTTCAAACGGTGGTCCAGTACATCCTCATAGAGGCCCAGATGCTGGCACATGCCGAACAGCAAGACGACAATATTGCCGTAGAAAGAGGGCAGGAAAATGAACATCGCAGGCAGGATGCTGCCCGCATACAAGCAAGCCGCAAGTACCGCGGCAAGAATCAGCATGTACACGCGCGCTTCCCGGAACACCTTCCGGTACTCGGATGGCGCAATGTACACCTTCTCGTGCTCTTCGAGCCGGCCGAACGTGTGAAGCACGAATCTTTTGACTTCAATCGGTCCGCCGTATAAGTGAAAAATTTGCAGCATAATAATCCGCCAGATCGGAGGCCTTTCCGTCAAAATTTCAGGGTCGCGCCCAACGATGATCGTATCGGTATGATGCCTTGCATGGCTCCATCGCCAGGGAGTAGCCGATCGCAGGACCATGAAGGAAGCGATCTGATACACCGCCTCGTTCATCCATGGGGTCTTGAAGGCTGTGCCGTGTCCGCATTCGTGCCATCTGGAATCCCCGGGCGTGGCGTAGAAAATGCCGTACAGCAGAAACGCCGGCACCGCCCACCAGGTTCCCCATGATAGATAAGCCAAATACCCGAATACCGCCAGCGCGCCGAACCACACGATCGTATCGCGGATCGCGGGGCCATCTTTGCGCTTCATCAGCTCCTTCATCTTGGCCCGTGGAATCGGGCTTGCATACCACTCCGCCGAAGCAAGACCGCGCTCTTGCGCGCGTTGGTTTTCCGGACCGGTCAAGCTGTAGTCCCGCTTTTGAACAACAATTGCCACTTGCTATCCCTCCTTTTACAGCTCCTTATCAGTTTATGTGCCCGGGCACAGTTTAGAATAAAAAAATGCCCCCGTCGATAAGCTTCAACCCTGGGCCTTTCCCACGCTAACGGACACAGGTGCCCTTATTCAAGGAACATAGGCTCCTCTGTTATTGTAACGGACACCAGTTACCGTCAGAATTAGCCCGCAGATCGTGCAAATAAGGTCCGCTGTGTCCGTTACAATCAAGAAACAATTCTTCTTGGGAATATAACGGCCGCTCTGTCCGTTAGATATGCAGGCCAAGCGCTGAGGGAGTGGAGAGGCGATCCTTCACTCGGATCACCCGTAACTGGAATTTCTCCTGTTAAAAAATCGAAATTCACCTCACGCTGCAGTCATAACTGGAATTTCTCCCGCTAATTCCGCCAAAAGTGCCCCAAAAGCTCAACTAGTGCTGATTTTAACTGGAGAGTTTCCAGTTATTCTTTCTGTAGAAGAGTTAGGTGGTAGAATAACGGGAGTTTTTCCATGTATCACCCGGCGCGTTTCAAACGACCAGCATATTGCGCGGTGGGGTGGGGCTAAGACGGTGGGAGGGTTAAGCTTCGGAGCTGCGAAAACTCCTGTAAGGCACGCCCAGGTTCAGGGCTTCAGGTTGCTCGGACTCCAGTTCACTAACCAACCGTACCATTCCGTGCCCGGGCACAGTTTTTATTATAGACTGATTCAAGCAGCGTAGCAAGATACAAATACGAGACATGTATCAGCGCATTTCCTCCACTTGGCCGCTAGCACCCGCATTGCAGGCAGCAGCCTTGATGATGAGAATGCGCTGATGGTGCCCCCGCCGCCACGAGCGGCTAACGGACAAGCTCCCTCGTTTCACCGGCGAGCTCCGCGAACAGCTTGATCGTCTTCGCCAGCTCGGCACGATCCCCGGCTTGACCGGCGAAGCCCGCCTGAACCCGCCGCTCGAAATCCGCAGGCGCCGCCGCCATTCGGCCGCAGCGGGCCACAGCCCCTTTCTCGTTCAGCAGGTACTCGCCGTTCCAAGCGAACAGCACCTGCACCAGACAGCTGACGGCTCGAAACAGATGCCCGGCTGCATAAGACACATCCAGCCGGCTCTCCGCTTTCTTGGCATTCGCCAATGAGAAATCGGCTTCCCATAGAAATTTGGCGATGGTCGCATGGCGCAGCGCATCCGGATAAACGGCGGTCTTCGCCTTCAGCTCGGCGACCACGCCCTGCGGATCCCAGAGCGGACGGCATCTCGCCGCCTCGCCCATATAAATCGACGTGCAGAAGCCGTGCGGATGACCCGGCTGATAATGAATGTCGATTCGCCCCTGCAGGCAGTCGTCCACGACGCCGGCGACCTGGACTGCGTCGCGATACAGGATGTCGACGGCGAACCCGCCGACGGCCAGCCAGCCGCCGCCGTTAATCCACGGCCCCCATCCGCCGATCGGCGTGATGAGGTCCGTGCGGCGCTGATCGTCGAGCGCAGCAGCCGCTTGTTCCAGCGCTGCCGTATCGATCGGGCGCTCAGGCCGGTAATAGACGCCAATGTCGATATCCGACTCCGGCGTTTCCGTCCCGCACGCTCGCGACCCGCCGAGCACGATTGCGGCAATGCCTTCCACTCCGCGCAGCTTCTCCACAGCCTTTTGAATTACATCGCTCGCTTCCATTTGTTCATCCCTCCATAGGAAAACCGAACCGGCACCCACCCAGCTGCCGGTCCGGCTCCAACATGTTCATTACAGAAATTGTATGACAAGGGTCTTTTGCGGTTCAAGGGTCACTTTATGTGTAAACGAAAGTTTCCCTGCACCGGCGTTCGGATCACCGCATTCGAAGGCAATGTCGGCGCCGCCGAGCGTCACGCTCGCTACGTCCCTGCCGGCCAGCAGCCGGCTTCCAAAGGAGGACAGCCCGAGCTCGCCCCATTTGACCTCCAGCTCGATTCGGCCGCAAGTAGAGCGTATTTCGCCCCATCCTTCGTTCAAGCTCCAGAAGCTGCGGTAATCGTCTTCATGCCATTTCGGACTGAAGCCGATGTGCCCTTTCACCATATCGTACTCGAAGCCGCTTAACGCAAGCAGCAGGCCATAGGAAGCCATGGACCGCGCATAGTTGGAGCCGCACTCGAACTCGTTCCACGGGTTGCGGCGCTCACCGTCGTACCGCTCGCGAATCGCTTTCACCACCCGCAAGCCCTCGGTAATAAAGCCTTCGTAGATCATATGGCAAGCGGCCTGATACTCGAAACCGTTCATGCATTCCTCTGCATAAGGGACAGGCACGATCGGACTGTTATCGTCAGGCCAAGAGCAGATGACAAGGCCGGATTCATCGTTCAATCCATAAATGCGGCACGCATTCGGATGATTGCCCAATTGCTCGATGAAATTGTTCTCATAAATCGACTGCACGGCTCGCTTTACTTTTACCGGATCTAGCACGTTGCCAAGCCCTACGAGATGCGCGAACCATTCCCCGAGCACTTGGTCGATGCCGCAGCCTTCTCCGATTTGGTACTTGAGCTCGCCGGCCTCATCGTTCCAATATGCGGCTTCGGCGCCGTACCGCTCAAGCACGGACCGGTCCTGAAGATTGACCAATTGATGGAAATACCGGCCGTTGAATAGATGCTCGTTCGTCCACGCCGCTCCTTTGCGGCTGAGCGCTTCGTATTCCGCCGCTTTGTCGGGCTCGCCGAGCGCTTGTGCCATTTCCGCAGCCGCTTTGAGCGCCGTCACATACATACTGGTCAGCCATGAGTTCGGACCGAACAGCTCCATGTCGAGCGTATGATGCTGGCGCCCTTCCATGACGCCGTCCTTGTCGGCATCCCATCCGTCCTCGTTCCCCTCGTCCCAGGCATATTCGAGCGTCTTGCGGATGTTCGGCCAGAGCGAACGCAGCCACTGCGTATCCCCGGAAACCTTCCATTCGCGATACGATTTAATAATGCCGCCCATCTGACCGTCGACGGCTGCCCTGAACGGATTGTCGCGCGTTGTCCGCTCGGCCGGCAGCATGAGCCGGAACGCCATTTTGCCATTCTCGAACTGAGCATGGGTGTAATCGATCTTCCGCATCGAGCGGGACAAAGCCGGGAATAAGAAAGCCGTCGCTTGTTCGTAATTCCATACGTGCGTGCAGGAGCCTTCGCAAGATCCTTCGTTCGTATGAACGCCTTCGAAACCATATAGGGTACCGTCGGTCAAACGCAACACAGTAGGCGATTTCAGAATCGAAATGTTCCCGCTGATGGCATCCAGCACCACATCCGGCAATGTGGAAGCGAACAGTGTTTCTTTAAATAATCGCGTCTCCGAATAGAGGCGCTCATAATGATCTTTTATATATTTCGCCGTTGCCGTTGAATCGCTGAACAACGTCGCATAATAGTTTTTCCAGGAAGGATGCTTGTCGCCGCCAGGATTCCAGAAATTCACATAATTCGGAAAGTTCCACGTGAGAATGAAGCGGAATGTCGCCTTCCCGCCCGGCGCTACCGTGCGATGCCCGCTGAGCAATCCGACGTCCTGATGCTTCTCGTGAATTCTGCGCGGATCCTGCTCGCTCGGCAGCTCATAGTTCCGTTCCTGAAAGCGTCCCGGCCGGCGGAAATCTTTCCAGAATACCGTCAAGTTATCGAACCAGCTCCCCCTGAACCAGTAGGTTTGATAGCTGACATCGTCATGATCGGCAAGCAGCGTCATATCGCCGAATTCCGGCTCGCCATCCTGATAATGTGCGGATGTCAAGCGGATCGCCTGCCGCCCGTCCACCAGGACAGCTTCGTTGTAGGCCCCCTTGCGGAACGGGTTGGTCAAATTGCCGACGACGCTAAGGTCCAATTCGTCCGCAGAACGGTTCGTCACTTCATACTCCAGTATGGCGCATGGAAGCGAAGAATCTTTGTCATTCAGGGGAATGAACGGATTAAACGCCGTTAGCTTCACGTGTATAGGATCTTGCTCATCGTCGAAAAGCAGCTCTGCGAACGGGAACTCCCCTCGGAAGGATGTATTCGCAAAGTGCGGGAAGCCGGCCATATTCTCCCGCCTCGGCCCATAGCCGTAGCCCTCGAACTTCCCCTTGCCTTCGCCGGTATACGGGGTCTGCAGGTCGCCGTTCAGCACTTTGGTCAGGATGACCTCCCCGCTCCGCTCCGCCTTGACGGCAAAGAACGAGAATCCGTTAAAGCTCAGCTTATTAGGACGGTTGAAAATTTCCCAGTCCAGCAGCCGGCCGTTGCCGGCCAATCCGATGCTGCCCGTACCTATGCCGCCAAGCGGGAAGGAGATTTGACTCGTTTGGGAACCCTTATACACGAAATGTTTATCCATGCGAAATTGATCCTCTATCCCATTTTTACTCATCGAACAGCCTCCTCAAGCTCCATCATATAATGTAATGAAAATTCCGGCAGCACTTAGGTTTTTAGACCGCCGGCCGTAATGCCGTCCAATAAATATTTTTGCCCGAAAATGTAAAAGAGCAGCGGAACGACGAGCGACAACGTCACGCCGGCCAAAATGGCGGACAAATTACCGGTTCCGAACGCGCCCGTCAATGCGGTCATGCCGATCGGCAGCGTCATCTTCTCGAAAGAATTCAGGAATATGAGCGGACGGAAGAAATCATTCCAATGTCCGATAAAGCTAATGACCGATGTAACGGCTACGGCCGGATACGACATCGGCAGAATGACTTTGAGGAATACCCATAACCGGCTTGCGCCGTCCATATAAGCCGCCTCGTCATAAGCGCTGGAAATCGACATCATCGTCTGCCGGATCATGAAGATTCCGAACGGATTAATGAGGCCTGGAAGAATGAGCGCCAAATGCGTATCCACGAGCCCCAGCTTCGACATCATAATAAATTGCGGGATGATGGTTACTTGCCCCGGAATCATCAACCCGGACAAAAAAATAAGAAACAGCGCGTTCCGTCCCGGAAAGGCGATTCGCGAGAACGCGAAAGCCGCCATGCTGGAGATGAAAATATGTCCGGCCACGATGATCAAGCAAATCTTCAGCGAGTTGGTAATGAAATCGAAAAACGGCACTTTCGCAAACACCTCTGCATAGTTGCCGATATGCCACGCCGTCGGAAAAATGGCCGGCGGCAGCGAGAACGAATCTTTCGGCAAACGCAGCGAGGTGGAGAATATCCACAGGAACGGAGTGAGCATGAGAAAGGACAGCAGCAGCAACATGCCGTCCAGCGCCATGCGCCCAGGCCGGAACCCGCGCATCACGCCCCGGTTAACCGCCGTCCCTGCCCTCTGCAGATTGGAGGCCCCCACGTATATCAACTCCTCTCTTAATCCCGATCGTAATTGACCCATTTGCGGCTGATCGCAAATTGGACCATCGTTACGCATAAGATGATGACGAACAAACTGAGCGACAGTGTGGAAGCATAGCCCATCTCATGATGCTGGAACGCCACTTCGTAAATGTACATATTGACGGAACGGGATGCATCGCCGGGTCCGCCCCCCGTGATCAAATACGGCTCGTCGAAGATTTGCGTCGCCCCGATCAGCGTCGTCACCAGCACGAAAAATATCGTAGGCGAAAGCATCGGCAGCGTGATCGAGCTGAAACGCTGCATGCCGCTCGCCCCGTCCATCTCCGCAGCTTCATAGAGGGTGGCAGGAATGCTCTGCAGCCCGATCAGATAGTATAGGAAGGCGTTGCCAATAAATTTCCAGAAGCTATAGATCGCCACCGCCACGTAAACCCAGAACGGCGATTGCATCCAAGCGATCGGATCGACGCCTAATAAGCCCAAGCAATAGTTCAGAATGCCGAAATCCTTGCTGAACATGAACTGCCAGGCAACGGCGACGGCAGCGGAAGTCGCCAGCACCGGGAAGTAGAAGACCGTGCGGTACACATACTTCCAAGCGCTGGCAACCGGCCGATTGACGGCAAGTGCAAGCAGCAGACCCAGAATCGCGTGCATAGGGGTGAGTATCAAAATATACTTGAGCGTATTGCCATATGTCAGCAGCAGCCGTTGGTCTTCAACCAAATGCTTGAAATTATCAAAGCCGATCCATTGAGCCGGGGTGATGACATTATATTTCGTAAAGCTTAAGTACAGGGTTGCAACAACGGGTTCGCCGATGAACAGCGTAAAGAATAGCAAGGCAGGCGCCAAAAATAACAATCCGGCAATCAGATTAGACATCGTGCGATGCGTTACCACGCTTGATCCCTCCTAGAAATCGGTGCACCGGCTGGCGGAAAGTTGCTAACCGTCAACCGGCGCGCCCCGATGCGCCGTCATTTTTTCAGAATGGCGTCGATTTCTTGTTTGGCCTTCTTCATCGCTGTCGCCGCATCGGACTGATTGGACAGAATCTCCGATACATGCCGGTCGAATACACCTTGGATTTCCCCGTACTGCATCGGCGCTTCCACCGCTTTGGCAATGTCCGCGCTTTCTGCATACACCTTCCAGTTCTGCGCCGGCGTCTTAGGTAGCACTTCATTCATGACCGAGATGCGAGTTGGAATCGATGTGTTGGAGAGCGTAGTTTTCTGCGAGTAGACCCCGCTTAAGAAAGCGGAGAGCTTATAGGCAGCCTCCGGATATTTGGTAGATTTCAGCACGGGGAACGCGCCTGATCCGAAAATGACTTTGTTCGTCTTGAACGTCGGCAAAAACTGGACATCGATATTAGTGAATTTATTTTTATCATAAGTGCCGAACGGCCATTTGCCTGCGGACATCATGGCAATCTGCCCGTTCATCAGCATTTGAATTTGATCGTCTTTGGGCCCGGGAACCGGGGAAACTTTGTATTTATAAATGAGATCCTGGAAAAATTGCATCATCTCGATCGCATTCGGATCGTCTAATTTGCTCGTGGTCATATCGTCGTTCAGCACGCTGGCGTTATTGTTGAACAGCCAGGCGGAAGCGCCGAAATAGTAATTCGGGATGGCGAAACCGTACGTTTTCTTGCCGTCCTTCTCCGTCGTCAGCTTCTGGGCGTACTGGAGGAAATCATCCTTCGTCCAGCCCTTGGCAGGTACGGTTAAACCGGCCTGCTTCAGCAGCTCCGTATTGAAATGCATCACAACATTGTTCCAGTCCCAAACGAAGCCGTAGGTTTTATGATCGATGACGAACGGGGATTGAAGCTTGGGATGCAGATCCTTATAGTTATCCAACGCCGCCTCATCGGATTTCATATAGGTGTCGAGCGGAAGCAGTAAATCCTGTTTGGCGAACATCTGAATGCCTTCGATCGCAACGCGAATGACATCGGGCGATTTGCCGCCGGCAATCATCGTCTGAATTTTATTGAAATAGTCCGCCCAACCGCTGCTGACGACCTCGACCCGTTTCACGGTAATGTCCGGGTTCAGCTTATTAAATTCAGCCAAAATCTTGGAGAGCTGCTCCTCTGACGCCTCATTCTTACTCCAGACGAGCGTCAACTCGGCCTTGCCGGATGTGGAAGACGCCGGTGTACTTTCGGAACTGCAAGCTACCAATGACCATCCTAATGCAGCAATCAGCAGTAAGACCCAAACCTTTTTCATAGAGGGCACCATCCTTAACAGAATGTAATGCCGCACTCCCGGAACAGCAGCACCGGTGCGGTCTGATGAAAGCTCTGGATGCGGGATGCGAATCATTCGAGGTCAACACCCCCTCCGTTCACGTGAACGGAAAAGGCTAAAAAAAATGCTGGCGATTCAGCCATGTCGATAAGGGCGTCCCCTTCACGAACGATTATTGCGCGGAGCTCCTTTCACATGCCTCGTGCACGTGAACGATCCCATCTTATCAAATCAGGGATTTTTTGTAAACGCTTTTATTCAAATTCGTTCTTCCTGCCTATGAGGTTGGTACTCAAGTACGTTCACGAGCACGGGTATTGACCGGCATGCGCCGTTACGATACGATAAGACCAGCAGATCACTTCTACGGAGGTCCATAGTCATGAACGTAACCAGCAAACAGATTGCCGAACTGTGCGGAGTTACCCGCGGTACAGTAGACCGCGCCTTGAACAACCGTCCAGGCATCTCTGCGGAAACGCGCGACAAAATTATGCGAGTCGCCGAAGAACTCGGGTACCGCCCGCATTTCCTCGCGCAAAGCCTTGTTAAAGGTCATACCAAAACGCTTGGCATCGTTTTATTCGATATTCACAATCAGATCTTCTCTCAGCTCTTTCATGCATTCGAGGCGGAAGCTCGAAGAAGGGGCTATATTGTCTATCTCGTGCTTTCCCATCGCGATAAGGAGCTGGAATGGGAATATATCAACAACCTGCTGGACCGACGCGTCGACGGCATCGCCCTGCTTCCCGCCAACGACAGCAAGAAGTTCGAGTCGTTCTTGCTGCGCTCGCGTACCCCGATCGTCACCTTCGGCAACCGGCTGACAGGCCCGTTCCCGTACATTTGGATACACGACAAGCAGGCGATTCACGATTCCGTGTCGTATCTGGCCGGTCAAGGCTACCGACATTTGATCTATATTAGCCCGCCGCTCATGCGCAAGGGCAAAGAAAACATTTATGTCCCTGAGCAGCGGTACCAGGGCTTCATCAGCGCTTGCGCGGACATTCCGGATATGCGCTTCGACGTCATTGCGCAGAAGCATTATTTGTCGGAATTGGAAGCTCTGCTTGATCGCACGGATAGCAAATGCGCCATCCTATGCTCAAGCGACGTGTATGCACTGGACGTGCTGAAATGGCTGAAGGCCCGCAAGATTCGCGTGCCTGAACAGGTCGGCCTGATGGGCTTCGATAATATCGACGTGCTCAAATATATCAATCCTTCATTGACGACGGTAGATTACAATGTCAATGAAATCGGTACGCAGCTGGCCGACCTGCTGATACGCCGTATTAACGATACGGAAGTGCCGGCCGAGACGCTGATCGCCCATCATGTGCTGCCGGGGGAGTCGGTTGCGCCAAGCCCCGGTTAAAGCCCGCTGCCGGTATATCAGTCTGGACATCTGATGCGCCATGGGATTTCGGGAATGGCAAACCTCCGAAATAAAAAGAATCCGGTTTCTCATTAAACCGGATTCTCAATAAACGGAATCGGCGCTGCATCACCGCCTCTTCTGAGCACTATCCCTTCTACTCAGGCACCTTCGGGTCGCCGCCTCTTCTGGGCACTATCCCTTCTGCTCAGGACGCTTTCAGGTCAGCACCTCTTCTGGGCACTATCCCTTCTACTCAGGCCACCTCCGGGTCACCGCCTCTTCTGGGCACTATCCCTTCTACTCAGGACGCTTTCAGGTCAGCACCTCTTCTGGGCACTATCCCTTCTACTCAGGACGCTTTCGGGTCACCGCCTCTTCTGGGCACTATCCCATCCGTTCAGTTCCCCTAACTTGTCTGTATATTGCGATCGTATGTAATCGTATACTGCCTCCTAACTCAAAGGGATAGTGGACATAACTCGCGCTCGCTCGAACCTATCCCTCCTGACTCATGGGGATAGCGGCCAGAAGCTCGCTCGTACCCGAACCCCACCCTCCTGACTCATGGGGATAGCAGCCAGAAGCTCGCTCGTACCCGAACCCCATCCTCCTGGACCCATGGGGATAGCGGCCAGAAGCTCGCTCGTACCCGAACCCCACCCTCCTGACTCATGGGGATAGTGGCCAGAAGCTCGCTCGTACCCGAACCCCACCCTCCTGACTCATGGGGATAGTGGCCAGAAGCTCGCTCCCACTCGCCCCCCCCCCTCCTGACTCATGGGGATAGTAGGCGTAGGTCACGGGGATGTGAGTAGAGTTCAGTTCAACGGGATAGTAGGAGTAGGTCACGGGGATAGTGGACATTGTTCTCGCGCACGGGCGATTAGATCGAACGGCGGGGCGGGTTTCAACATGCCAGGTACATAAGGTAAGCCGCAAAAAAATAGACCTAGCCTTAGGCTAGGTCTAGGTCTAACACTTTTGTTACATCGCCAAATGTGAGCTGCTAAGGTTGAGCTTTTCTCCATGAGCCAAAGGGATAGCGTCCGTAAGCGCTCAAGATGAGAGCGCTGGTCAGCTCCACCGACCGATACTACCCACTCTCACTCCTTCACAGAGCCTAACGTAATGCCGTGAATGAAAAACCGCTGCAGAAACGGATAAATCACAAGCACCGGCAGCATCGCGATGAAGATTTTGGCCGCGTTCAGTGTCTGGTTGGAAAGCTCGCTCATCTTCTGGATCTGCTCCGCCGTCATCGTATTGGCGTCCACAATGACGACAAGCTGCTGAATGTAGGTTTGCAGCGGATAATGGTCCGCGTTCGACATCAGCACAAGCCCGTTGAAGAACTCGTTCCAATGGTACACGATGCTGAATAAGGTAACGGTAGCCAGTACGGGAACCGCCAGCGGAATGAATAATTTGACCAGCATATACCAAGGTCCCGCTCCATCCACCAGCGCCGCTTCTTCCAGTTCCTTCGGTAAATTGCGGAAATAGTTAATGACGAGTATGACGCTAAATACCGGCACACTGTTGCCGAGGACAAGCGCCCAAATGTTGTTGATGAGCCCTAACGATTTCACCGTCTGGTACCAAGGAATTAACCCTCCGTTAAACAGCATCGTGAACACAAGGATCCACATCAGCACGTTGCGGTAAGGCAAATCTTTGGCATTTTTGGACAGCGGGTAGCCCATCAGTACGATAATAATAAAGTTAAGGGTCGAGCCCAGGACAACACGTTGGATCGAGATCCAGAACGAGTTGAAGAATTTGCCGTCGCCCATAATTTCCCGATACGCATTCAAGTTAAATCCAACCGGCCAAAAGCTGACTCTACCGGAGGAAGCCGCCGCATTGTCGCTTAACGAGACGGCCAGCGTGTACCACAACGGCAGCACACAAAGCAGTGCAATACCGACAAGCAGCACGATCAGAACAATATCGAATGCTCTGGAGCCCAACGTCGTTTCTCTAACCATACCCATGCTCCTTTATGTTAAAAAATACGATAATTTGCGAACTTAGCAGCCAAGAAATAAGAGGTTGTAATGAGTAAAAAGGAAATGACGGATTTCATAAGTCCCATCGCTGTTGCCAGCCCATACTGCAAATTCAGCAGCCCTGTGCGGTATACCCAGGTGTCGATGATGTCCCCGCTTGAGTAAACAAGTGGATTATACAAGTTAAATATTTGATCGAATCCGGCGTTAAGAACATTGCCAAGGGAAAGTACTGCAAGCAAAATGACCGTCGTCATCAAGCCGGGAAGCGTGACATGCAGCAAGCGCTGCCAGCGCGTGGCCCCATCGATCGCCGCCGCTTCGTACAGAGCGGGATTGATTCCGGTTAATGCAGCCAGAAAAATAATCGTATTAAAACCGAATTCCTTCCAAACGTCGCTGCCGACGATGATGAACGGAAACAACTCCGCCTTCCCGAAGAACAGCGTCGGTTCAATCCCGAGAAAGCCAAGAAAGGTGTTCACCGGACCTTTGTAGGATAAGATATCGAGCAGGATCCCGGATAGAATGACCCATGACAAAAAGTGCGGCAAATAAACGATCGTCTGCACCCATCTTTTTAAAATCGCAAGGCGCAACTCGTTCAACAGCAAGGCGAAAACAAGCGGCACGATCAAATTGGCGATAATTTTCATAACAGCGATAAATAGCGTATTGAAAAATACGGTTTTGCTGTCGTTCAGTGAAAACATGTATTTGAAGTTTTCCAAGCCGACCCATTCGGAGTGAAACATCCCCTGACCCGGATTAAAATCCTGGAATGCAATGACAATGCCGAACATCGGCACGATACTAAACAGCGTCAACCAGATGAAACCAGGCAGAAGCATGAGATAGTAGTGTTTGGCGAACCCTTTCGTAACCATCCGGTCTATCACTTCCGTTCTCGATATTTAGAGGAAAGGCGCCAGAGCTCTCTGACGCCTTCGCATGCTTTAAAGACTTCGAGGTTAAACGCTTCAAGGTTAATCTTCCAACAAATGTTATTTCAAGTTTTCCTCGATCTCAGCTATAATCTGGTCTCCACCCTGCTTCTTCCAGTCCTGTACGAACTTATCGAATGTATCAAGCGGTGCGGCGCCCATGATGATTTTGAGGAACGTTTCCTTCTCCAGCTTGTCAAGGGATGCCCAGCGGCTTTCCATCGTTTTGGTCTGGGAATATGTCACGCTGTACGTTTTCTTATACGGCTTCTGCAGCGGCGATATACCGACGAATGTGGAGTACATCCGTTTCCATGCGCCAAGGTCGGCATTCGGGTCCCAGTACTGGATGTCGTTCTTGTCGTAAGGCTCAAGTTTAACTTTTTTCACTTTCTCGGCATCGGCTTTGAGCAGTTTGTATCCGGGAATATCCAGATCCTCCGGCTTTTTGGTGCCAGCCAGCACTTCTTTCATCATTTTGTAAGTAACATCCATTTCATCCATTGGCGCAAAAACGATACGCAGCGGATAGTTTCCGATTGCCACTTTCACATCGAACTTGGACTCGTCACGCAGCAGCAGGTTTTCCATTTGGATGGCTGCTTCCGGATGCTCATAGCCTTTGCGAACAACGAGATATTGGTTCGTCGGATTCCCCATGTGCGGCGTAAATTCGCCGTTCACGTCCAATGGCGCCGTGTAAGCTTGCCAGTTGGCCTTCGGGTTGTTTTTGATCGCATCGGCTAACGGACCATATCCGCCTGCCCACCACAATCCGAAGTAGATGCCGGAGGTTCCGTTCTTGATCAGCTCCTGCGCGTCTTTGCGGATCGTCATTTCTTTGTCGATCAGCCCTTTGGCGTACAGGTCGCGCAGCTTGGCCAGCGCCTGCTTCGTTTCCGGTTGAAGCGATCCGTAGGTTGTTTTGCCGTCGGCACCTTTGACCCAGAAGCCAGGATACGAATGATACGAAGCAAAAATCGGATCAAAGCCATAGTTGTTATTGTTCGGGTTAATGAAATCCGCGTTCAGCAAGCCGCCCAGCTGCGGGCCGGTAATCCCGATGGTATCGGCTTTGCCGTTGCCGTCCGGATCCTGCTCGACGAAAGCTTTGGCCACTTTCTCCAAGTCATCCATCGTTTTCGGCGGCTCGAGACCCAATTTATCCAGCCAATCCTTGCGAATCCACATCATATGCACCATATCGGATTCCGTGGTCACATTGGGAAGGGCATACATTTTGCCGTCCACCGTGACGGATTTCAGCGCAAGTCCCTGTGTGGAATCAATAATTTGCTTAAGTGCCGGGGAGGCATATTTCTTGTAGACCTCCGTCAAATCTGCGAGTTGGCCGCTTTTGACCATTTGTCTGAACTGCGTATCCTTGACCACCAGTGCGTCAGGCAAATCGTTGCTGGCGATGGACAGATTCACTTTCTGGTCGTAGTCCTTGCCGCCGGCTGCCTGCCACACGATTTTGGTGTCGATATTAAGGTTTTCTTTGATATAACGGGTATACTGGTTGTTCTCCGGCGAATCTCCGGCCGGCAAGCTCTTGTCCGCCGCATCGACATCTTTGCCGATACGAATCGTGATCGGGTTAGCCGATTTGGTGAAAGGCCCCGCATCGGATTGCCCGGCCGTTGCCGCCGTCCCTGTCTGGGCGGGAGCGGTTGACGCTTTCGGCGACTCCTTCCCGTTATTCGCATCCGAGCAGGCGGACAGCGCTACCATCATTCCCGCGAGTACTAGCAATAAGCTCTTATTTGTCTTGCTCATTATGTCCCCTTCTTTCGTTTCTGGAATTTGTCTACATCCTAAAAGTATCATATGACTGCACATAACAAGGATGGAAAACGGTTACACGTTTAGTTGGGAAAATGACCGAGATTTCAGACAATCGCGCTTCATTTCCTGTGCGTTTCTAACAGATGACCCCCTAGTGATCGGACATTTCTCTACCTGCTCCGCTTTGTACGCGATATTCGCTTGGCAAATAACCCGTCTGTTCGCGGAATGTCCGGCTAAAATATTTCTCGTCCATGTAGCCGACATTCTCGGCGATCCACAGAATCGTTTTGTTCGTATAAACGAGGTACTCCTTCGCTTTCTCCATCCGCTTGTTGCGGATATACTCGCTGAAGTTGACGCCGACGATTTCTTTGAAGCATTGGCTGAAGTAGCTTCTGCTCATATTGACCCGCTTCGCGACGATCGCCGCCGTAATCGGCTCCTTCATTTCTTCGCTCACGATATGAACAGCCTTCATCACGCTATCGACCACTTCTTGCGAGAACGCCGGCTTCTCCATCGCCTTGCGAATCATCTCGCGCGTTGCCGTCAGCCAAGCTTCGACCCCTTGCCAGCTTTCAAAAGCATCGGGCAGCTGAATCGCTGCCGTATCAACAGGATGAAACAGCAGGTTCCACTTATCCGTCAGCGCATAAAGCAAACCGATCAGCTTCGTCTGCGGCAGCCGCAGCTGTTTCAACTGCTGCAGCTGAGCGGCGAACACCGCGTCCTGGTGGAGCCATTCATGGCTCGCCCACATGTCCTTCACTTGTTCGGCGTCCTTACCGGCAGCTGCCGGCGTTTCCGTCCCCCCATGCGCCATGGGCGGAGCCTCGTAGAAATCATCCGCTGCAGGAAGTCCATGCTTGGCATCCTCCATTATGCGCTTGTGAATTCGGCCCAGCACTTCTTCGAAGCGCTCTTTTTCCAGCTGCACCTTGGCAATATAATCGATGGCTCCAAGCCGCAGCGCCTCCTGGATATATTCAAAATCCTGATGAAAGGTGAGCACGACGGTATACATGCTCGGGTATAGCTTGCGAACGAACTTGAGCAGCTCAATGCCGGACATGACCGGCATCGCCAAATCCGTCAGCAATAAATCCACGCTATTGTCTGCCATGAACTCGAGCGCTTTCTCGCCGTTGCTGGCCTCTCCGACAACCTCCATATCGAAATCGCGCCAAGGCATCGCGGACATCAGCCCTTTCCGGACCAATTTATCGTCGTCAACAACCATCACTTTAATCATGCTGGGGATAGCACCTCCACAATAGGTATAGAAACATGAATTGTCGTTCCATGGCCGAGGACGCTCTGAATGCTCAATGAAGCCTTATCGCCGTACTGCGATTCGAGCATTCGCTTAACATAGTTCAGCCCGATGCCCATTCCGACCTTTTTATTCTCGGTGTCCGGCTGATCCAGCAGCTTGCGAATCGTCTCTTCCGTCATGCCGGCGCCGTTATCGCGAATCGAGATTTGAATGGCATGGGTCAAGCTGACATCGACCCGGATGTAACCGTCATCGCTGAGCCCATGGTACAGCGAATTCTCAACCAGCGGCTGGAGAATGAAACGCGGGATCGGCATGCTCCATACTTGTTCATCCACATTCATTTGGACATCGAATTGAAAATCGTAACGAATCTGCTGGAGCGTCAAATACTGCTTGAGCGCCTCGATCTCTTCCTGAATCGTGGAAGCTGCGCCCAGCTTGCCCAGATTGTAGTGCAGCAGCTTATTCAGTGACGAGACGAGCTTGTCGATCTCCGTCTGACCGTTCATCAGCGCCAACCAATGCACCGTATCCAGCGTGTTCATTAGGAAATGCGGGTTGATCTGATACAGCAGCTTCTCCACCTCCAGATCGACCCTGCGCTTCTCTTTGCGCTCGACTTCAGCGAACAGGTTCCAAATCTGCTCTTTCATTTGGCGGAATTGGTTGAGCAGGAAATCGAACTCCGGTATTTTCGTGCGGACCGTGACGGTCTGAACCCGATTCTGGGCCATCAGCTTGATTTCCCGGTTAAAGCCGTTAAGCGGCACATAGACCATTTTCCATAACAGCCATGCCATCAACATACTAATCACGAGGAAAAGAAGCGCAAACAGCCCGATTTGTACGAACCATTGATTCATTTCCTTATTGTAATCCGCCTTAGGAATGACCGACACGATGCTCCAGCCTTGATTGCTGACCTGTCTGAACCAATAAAATTCGTTCTGTGTACCGTTCGTTTTGTCCTGCGAGAAATTGGGGAATATGGTATCCTTGACGAACGCTTGCGGCAGCTCGCTGTACGCGATTCGGCCGTTATTGTCCAGGAAAACGTGATAGTTCCCGCCGCCGAACTGACCGTTATTGAGAATATTTTGGGTCAAATGAAAGCCTGTTTCGATATAAACATAAACATCGTCGCGCATGGGCAAATCGACTTTGCGGAGCGCCGACAGCACGAAATTGTTATCGAACCGATTGTTGCTGATATGGGGACCATAATAGGAAATGCCGGAGTACGCCGCCAACAAGGGTAAGGTATCCGGGGAAAAAGAATCCTTCACCCCCATATTTTCCAAATCGATCGTATGGTCCTTCTGAAAATAGTAAAAGGTGAGCCCGATATTCGGATTGGTAAAAGTGACCAAGCTGAGCTCGTCCTTCAAATCGCTGAGCATCTTGGAGCGCTCGAACGATTGCTCGGCTGGAAGCGAAAGCATCTGGTCCAGCTTCTTACCGACGCTCCCTGCAAAAGCAAGCTGCTGAGAGACATGATTCAAGTTGGAGATCGTGCTTTCCAGGGAAAGCTCCACTTGCTTGAGGTTGCTTTGGATCCCGTTTTGAATTTTGTTCGTCAATATGGAATAAATCGTGTAATACGAAATAAGTACAATGCAAAGGAACGGAATGAGCGTACTGCCCAGGAAAATGATAAAAATTCGTCGTTTGAGTGTTAATCGATCGTAGAAGTAAGCCCTTGCATTTTCCCGCAGCTTGCTGAACACCTGCAATCACTCCCCTATCTTTCTCTTTTGCGATATTCGGAAGGCGTGTAGCCAAAGTGGGCTTTGAAGACGCCGATAAAATAACTGAGCGTGTTGAATCCGACATCGAGCGAAATTTCCGTTATTTTTTTATCGGTATCCTTGAGCAAACTGGCGGCACGCTGCGCCCTTACCTGATTCAAATATTCCAGCGGACTCTTGCCTGTGAAGCCTTTGAAATACCGGCAGAAGTAGGACTCGCTGAACGAAACGAGCGCCGCCAGTTCCTCCAGCCGGATCGGCAGACTGTAGTTCGCTTGGATATATTCAATAATTCGTTTGATCCGATCGATATGTGTCGGGTTAACCGGGGGCGACTGCACCGTAAGCGACGGTCCGCCCAAAGTCAAAAGCTTGGCAATCAGCATGTGCAGGTGTGCTTTGGTCGATAGCTCATATAGAGGGCGTTCGTTCAAATTCAAATCGAACACTTGCTGCAGCAGCTCCAGCAGCTCCCTCTCCTCGCTCAAGCGGTTGCGGATATGCACGGGGATGCCATATTTCTGCTGAATAAGCGGGTGAATGTACTTCTCCCAAACGAGATCGAACCGCTCCCCGCCGAGCATGTCGGCATGAAAAACCACCGCCTTGAAGCTGCACGCTTCATCACCGGCAATCAAACCGGAATGAAGCTGTCCGGCATTCACGAAAATCGCCTCTCCCGCCTTCAGTTCATATTCATCCATCGACACGCGAAAGACGGCGCTCCCCTGAGTCAGCATCAGAAACTCCAGCTCATCGTGCCAATGAAGCTCCAATAATTCTTCGCCGGGCTGGCAATGAATCTCGTATACGCGAATCGGATACAACGGGTCGCCATGGACGCGGTCTTCTTTGAGATGGGCTTGCTGCATCGCGATGTCCTCCTTTTCAATTTCATTCCGTCAAATGTCAAAATACTGATACAATCAAGCAATATTACGGAAGGATTGTTGGATTCAAATCAATATACTTATATTAAAATATATTGAGAGGATGTTGGCAATGAAATTTTCTAATGGCTACTGGATGGCGAAAGAAGGCTATACGGTGCTCAATCCGCTAGACGTTCGCGAGGTACAGCGCAAAGATAACGAACTGACGATCTACGCCGCCGCCCGCAAAATTACGCGTAAAGGCGATACGCTCAACGGAGCGCTGCTCACTTGCGAGCTTAGCTCGCCGATGGCGGACGTCATACGCGTTCGCTGGACGCATCATGCCGGGAAGCGGCCAACAGGGCCGCAGTTCGAACTGTTCCACGATGGGGCCGCTCCGGTCGAAATCGACGAGAGCAGCACCGACGTAACGATGAAATCCGGTAATCTTCGTGTCAAAATGAAGAAAAGCGAGGCATGGGGAACCGAATTTTTCTTCGAAGACAAACGTCTGACAGGATCCAACTTCAAAGGACCCGGACATATCACAACGGCTAACAAGGAAGTTTACTTCAGAGAACAGCTTGATCTAGGCGTTGGGGAGCATGTATACGGACTTGGAGAGCGTTTTACGCCGTTCGTGAAGAACGGGCAAACCGTCGACATCTGGAACGAAGACGGCGGGACGAGCAGCGAGCAGGCTTACAAAAACGTTCCCTTCTATCTCTCGAGCCGGGGATACGGCGTATTCGTCAACCATCCTGAGCACGTTTCCTTCGAGGTGGGCTCCGAAGTCGTCTCGAAGGTCCAGTTCAGTGTGCCCGGCGAAAGTGTGGAATATTTCATCATCGGCGGCCGGACGCTGAAGGATGTGCTGGATAATTACACCAAGCTTACGGGCAAGCCTGCGCTGCCGCCTGCTTGGTCCTTCGGCCTGTGGCTGACGACCTCCTTCACGACCGACTACGATGAAGCAACCGTGAACAGCTTCATTGACGGGATGATTCAGCGCGATCTTCCGCTGCATGTTTTCCATTTTGACTGCTTCTGGATGAAGGAATATCAGTGGACCAACTTCGAATGGGACGCCGATATGTTCCCCGATCCTGCCGGGATGCTGAAGCGTTTGAAGGACAAAGGACTCAAGATCTGCGTCTGGATCAACTCGTATATCGGACAGAAATCGCCGCTCTTCCAAGAGGGAATGGACAAGGGCTATCTGGTCCGTACGCCGGAAGGCGATGTGTGGCAGTGGGATCTCTGGCAGGCCGGCATGGGCCTTGTCGATTTCACGAATCCCGAGGCGGCCGAGTGGTACAAGAGCCATCTGAGAAGGCTGATCGACATGGGCGTTGACTGCTTCAAGACCGACTTCGGCGAGCGCATTCCGACGAATGTCCGCTACCATGACGGCTCTGATCCGTTCAAAATGCACAACTACTATACTTTGCTGTACAACAAAGCCGTCTTCGAAGTGCTGGAGGAGAAGCTCGGCAAGAACGAAGCGATGCTGTTCGCCCGTTCCGCTACGGCTGGAGGTCAGCAGTTCCCGGTTCACTGGGGCGGCGATTGCTCGGCCAACTACGATTCCATGGCGGAATCGGTGCGCGGAGGCCTTTCGCTCGGCTTATCCGGCTTCGGCTTCTGGAGCCATGATATCAGCGGGTTCGAGCGCACGGCGCCGCCTGATATTTACAAGCGCTGGGTCGCCTTCGGCCTGCTCTCCTCGCACAGCCGGCTGCACGGCAATGAATCATACCGCGTGCCATGGCTGTTCGACGAAGAAGCCGTCGACGTGCTCCGCCATTACACGAAGCTCAAATGCAGGCTGATGCCTTATTTATTCGGCAGCGCGATTCAATCCGCCGATTACGGGATCCCTATGATGCGCGCCATGGTGCTCGATTTCCCGGAAGATCCGTCCACGCATTACTTGGATACCCAGTACATGCTCGGCGACAGTCTGCTCGTGGCCCCGATCTTCAATGACCGTGGCCAGGTCATGTACTATGTGCCGGAGGGACGCTGGACCGACTTCTTCACCGGCCGCATCGTCGAAGGCGGCACATGGCAGGAAGAAGTCCATGACTACACGTCGCTGCCGCTGCTTGTGAAGCCGAACACGCTGCTGGCTATCGGCGCGAACGATGTCAAGCCGGATTACGCGTATGCCGACGGCGTGTCGCTTCACTTGTTCGAGCTGCAGGATGGCGCCGGCGCATCGGCACTCGTCTATGACACCGGAGCGCAGCTGCAGCTGCAGGTCCGGGCTGAGCGCAGCGGCAGCGGGATCCGCTTCGCCGTGCAGGGCGCAGCGAAGCCTTATACGATCGTGCTTAGAGGCATCGACGAAGTTCGGTCTGTGGAGGGAGCCGCTTGGGAGCGGACCGCCCTCGGCGTGAAAATTACGCCGGAATTCGGGCAGACGCATATTGCGGTAACGTTGTAGGCTGCAGGCGCGCAGCCTCGTCGGGCGGAATTGGCGCGCGGCGCGGCTGGCGGGATGCGGCAGCGGGCGCGGCTGCGGGTGCGGCTGCGGGAGCGGATGCGGGAGCGGATGCGGGAGCGGATGCGGCGGCGGGAGCAGCGGCGGGGAGCGAGGCTAACGGACACAGCTGCCGTTATTTGCGCGGTAGCCGCCTCGACAGAGCTCTAACGGACACCACGTACCTTATTTGCCCAATTCGAGGCGAAATCACGCTTAGAATGGGCAAATAACAGCACTGGTGTCCGTTAGCGTCTGAAAGCGGCCCATTTCCGCCGAATTAGCGCCGCTGTGTCCGTTAGAGCCGCTGCCGTGCCCGTCCAGGACTGACCGGGACTGGGTGGGCTAGCCGCGCCTCGCGGAACCAGCCTGGGACCGGTTGGCGGCAGGAAGCAAGGTGCGCGTGGAGGCGGAGGCGCGAGGCTAACGGACACAGCTGCCGTTATTTGCGCGGTATCCGCCTCGCCAGAGCTCTAACGGACACCACGTACCTTATTTGCCCAATTCGAGGCGATATCACGCTTAGAATGGGCAAATAACAGCACTGGTGTCCGTTAGCGTCTGAAAGCGGCCCATTTCCGCCGAATAAGCGCCGCTGTGTCCGTTAGAGCCGCGGCCGTGCCCGTCCAGGACTGACCGGGACTGGGTGGGCTAGCCGCGCCTCGCGGAACCAGCCTTGCCCGCGAAATTCTCGCCCTGCCCGCATCACTCTCGTCCCGCCAGCCCCGGCACTCGCCATCCCGGCCGGCCGCCAGCCCCCGGCCAACACAAAAAGGAGTTGAGCGCAAACAAGCCGCTCAACTCCTTTTTCAATTACTTCTTCTGGCTCTGCGCATACGATTCTTGATACTCTTGAATCATTTTGCTGCCGCCGGCCGTTTTCCACTTCTCGATTTCAGCCTTCCAGCCCGCTTCATCGATTTTACCCATAATGAACTTCGTTTCGGCATCCGTAATCATCTGCTCGAGCTCCTTGCCCCGTTCGGAGAATGTCGCGGAGTTCAGCGTCAACGCCGGATTCGGCACGATATACTGCTCATTCGTTTGGCCGATTTTCTGACTCCGGCGGAACAGATCCGGCTGCTTCATCATCTTCGTGATGTTGTAGCTTTCGCCACGCTGCGGCAGCGTATCCCGGTAAGGCTTCACTTCTTTCAAGTCGGCTTCGCGGTCGAGCGGCTCGGTAAACTCTCCTTTATCCGCGTAGTGCTTGCCTTCCACGCCTTTGACGATCAAATTCGCCATTTGCGGATCGAGCAGCTTGTCTACGAAGGCCAACACTTTCTTGAACTCCGCTTCCGTTTTGACAGAAGATTTGGGAATCGCCAGGAAGCCTGCATTGCCGCTCTCGCCCGGAACGCGGCGTCCGCTCGCGCCCTCGACGGCAGCCGCTTCGATGACTGCGTTCGGCACGACTTTCACGATTTTGTCCTGCCAGCTTTGCGCGTTACCGCCTGAAATTCGAATGCCCGCGCGGCCGGATTCATAAGCTTTATCCACCTCTGTCGTATCGACAACAGGGAAATCCTGATTGATCAGCTTCTCATCATACAAGCGCTTGAACAATTTCATCGTCTCAAAGAAAGGCTCGGTCACAAACTCCGGCGTAAACACGCCGTTCTCCACTTTCCACTTGGACGGTCCGCCTTGGGAAACCGAAATACGCGTCAGTGTGGAGCTCACATCCTGGTTGTATTTTTTCTCCAGCATGAGGCCGTACGTATCGTTTTTGCCGTTTTTATCAGGGTCATTCAGCGTAAGCGCTTTAATCACATTGTACCAATCATCCAATGTTTTGGGCGACTGAAGGTTCAGCGCATCGAACCAGTCCTTGCGGTAATGAATGACGGCACGTCCCAGATCACGGTACAGCGGAATGCCGTACAGTTTGCCGTCGACCATTATATTGTCGTAGAACAGCTTGTTCTGGGCCTGCAGGTTTTTGTAATCTTTGAGATAAGGACCGACTTCCCAGAACAGATCGGACTTCAAGGAGCTGATCATGCTCGGGTTGCTGTAATTAAGCTTGATGAGCTTCGGCAGCTCGCCCGATGCGATCATGACGTTCACCTTCTCGTCATAGGCGGAAGCCGGAATCCATTGAATTTGCAGATCCGTATTCGTATAAGATTTGATCGCCTTCTCGATGTCATTGTCCTTCGCCGGCACCTCGCCGACCTGATTGACGACCAGCGTAAGCGGAAACGGCTTCGTATCCTCCGCAGCGGCCGTGCTTTGCGCCTCGTTCCCGTTGGAATCGGCTCCGCACGCAGACAGCAGCGTGGACAGCAGCAGCACCGTTCCCATCGTCAGAGCTACTTGATTTCTTTTCATCGAGCTTTCCCCTTTCGTTATCCCTATATTATACTCTATTTTCAATCTCCGCCTATCTTCTAGCGAAAACAGGCAGAGTGTAAATAGGCTAGCCTTTGACCGAGCCGAGCAAGACGCCTTTCGTGAAATGCTTCTGCAGGAACGGATACACGAGCAGAATCGGCAGCGTGGCGAACACGATGACGGCCATCCGGATGGTCAGCGGTTGAATCTCGGCTTCATCAAACCCGGAATCGCCGATGCGGCTCTGCGCCAGCATGATGATTTCCCGCAGCAATACTTGAATCGGCCATTTGGCGTTATCGTTAATGTACAGAATTGCATTGAAGAACTGATTCCAATGCGTAACGGAATAGAACAGCGCGAACGTCGCCATAGCCGGCATGGAGAGCGGCAGCACAACGCGGAACAATACGCCCAGATCGTTGCAGCCGTCGATTTTGGCCGAGTCCTCCAGCCCGTCGGGAATTTGTTGGAAAAAGTTTTTGAGCACAATCAGGTTAAATGCGCTAATGGCGCTCGGAATCATCAAGGACCATAACGTATTCGTGAGATGCAGTCCTTTCACAACGAAATACGTAGGGATCATGCCCCCGCTGAACAGCATCGTAAACAGCACGGCAAGGAGGATCGTTTGGCGGCCTCTGAGCTTCGATTTGGCCAGCGGATACGCCATAAGCGCCGTAAAAATAAGATTGATAATCGTACCGACTACCGTGATGTAGATGGAGACCCCTAAGCTGCGAAGCAGCGTATCCGTGGAGAAAATATATTTATACGCCGACAAGGACCATTCTTTGGGGAACAATATGATGCCGCCCTTGGCCACTTCGGTGGGACTCGTGAATGAAACCGCCAGCACGTATACGAACGGCAGCACGCAGACCAGCGCGATAATCAGCAGCAAGCTGTAATTCACAATGTTAAAAATGCGGTTTCCAAGCGTTTTGTCGTAATGCATGTCGTGCAACC
The DNA here is from genome assembly GCF_031456485.1 of Bacillus sp. 3255. Lineage (NCBI taxonomy): Bacteria > Bacillati > Bacillota > Bacilli > Caryophanales > Bacillaceae > Bacillus > Bacillus sp. 3255. Next base: position 46,733 of record NZ_JAVDUS010000030.1, on the reverse strand, counting down.
TCCATCGCAAGCGGCATCAGTAGACGCCCTCTTGACCGAATTTTTTTGCCATCCAATTGGAGCCCAGAACGAGCAGCAGCCCAACCAGCGATTTGAATAAGCCGACAGCCGCACTATAGCTGTATTGGCCTTGACTTAACCCTTTCATATACACATAAGTGTCGAACACTTCTCCGACCTCGCGGTTCGTCGGCGTCAGCATGAGGAAAATATGCTCGAACCCGGCGTCGAGGAAGTTCCCCAGCCGCAGAATAAGCAAGATGACGATCGTGCTGGAAATGGCCGGCAGCGTAATGTGCCAGAGCTGGCGCCATCTTCCCGCGCCGTCCATTCTCGCCGCCTCGTAGAGCTGGAGATCGACGCCCGACAACGCCGCCAAGAAAATAATGGTGCCCCAGCCGACCTCTTTCCAGATAGACTGCGAGACGATCATCGTTCTGAACCATTCCGGCTCCATGAGGAAAGCGATTTTGTGTCCCGTTAAATTGAACAATAGTTCATTAAGAATGCCGTTTTCCGTTGTCAGCAGCATGTAGAATATACCGACGACCACGACCCACGATACGAAATGGGGAATATACACCAGCGTTTGCACGAACCGTTTGAAGCGCTCTCTGCGAACCTCATTCATCATCAGCGCAAGTACGATCGGCAATGGGAAGAAAAAGACCAGATTATAGATAGCCAGAACGACCGTGTTCCGAAAAAGCATCCAGAATTGCGGCTCGCTGAAAAACCGCTGGAAATGCTTCAGACCGACCCAAGGACTATCCGCATATCCCAGATGCGGCTTGTAGTCCTGAAAAGCCATAATAATGCCGTACATCGGCACATATTTAAAGATTAGAAAATACGCAACCCCGGGCAGCAGCATGTAATAGAGCCATTTATCTCTGATTACATCCCTGACCCATTCCCTTCTGCGCAGCTTCTGCCCAAGCGATGCGGGCGCTGCTGATGGTATAGCTGTCTCCTTCATGCTCTCTCTTCTCCTTCCAGCTCGGAAAACCGATATGCCCTGATTATTGACCAGCTTCACATGAATAGAAATACCTAGCAGACAACTTGTGCTCCGCTCAGGCTGACAGCCCTCTCCAGCCCGCTTGCAGACGCTTGCGATATCTCCTGCATAACCCCGTGTGTGCAACAGGAAACCCGGGCACGCCGGCGGGAGCGAAGCCGCTGACGCTCAATCGCCTTGGCGTAACTAGAGATTAGATCACACTGAAACGACAAAAAGCCGCCCTCTTCGCGATTGACCATCGCAGAAGGAAACGGCTCTTGGCTCATTTGTTGTTCTCCAGCAGCTCCCGGTAACTGCCCGGCGTCATGCCGAATGTTTTGCGGAAATTGCGGATAAATGCACTGATATTTTTGTATTGCAGCTTCTCGCCGATCTCGGAAATTTTGAGGCTTGTCGTTTCCAGCATCACCTTGGCCATATTCATCCGGTAATCGGATAAATAATCGCTGAAAGGTATGCCCATCTCCCTCTTGAACACACGGCTTAAGTACACAGGATGGAAATTGAGCGCCGCTGCGCACGACTCCAGCGTAAGGTCTTGATCGTACTGGTCTTGAATCATCCGAACCAACCGGTCGGCGATGTTCAAATACTGCGTATCCGCCTTCTCCGACAGGATATTCATGATCGGGACGAACAATTTGCTCTGGAACCAGACGGCGATGTCTTCCCGTGTTTGAAGTTTCAGCAGCCGTTCTACGGCGGAATCGCCTTCCAGCACCTTTTTCACCGAAATGCCTTGATCCTGCACAACGGTTATAATACGGGACATCAGCTGCAGCAGCAGGATGTGATGCTCATGTAAGAAGCCGTCTTTGTTCAGCAGCGTTGACAAGTACGTCTGGAACACGTCCATCGCTTTGTCCGGCTGTACGTCCTTCAACGCTTGCAGCAGCTGGTCTTCCATCAGCTTCAAATGCGAGTAAACGGCGGATTCGGCGCGTTCGCTGCTTTCAATGTCTTCGAAATGAACGATAATGTCCGGTCCCAGCGAAATGCGGGATTTCAAGGCGGCGAGACTCTCGCCGTAGGCTTTGACGGTTTCGGACAGCTTCCGGTACGGCTTGCTGATGCCGATGCTGACCTGCAGCTGCAAGTACTGGCTCACATTAGATTTGATGAGCTCCGCTGTCCGATAGCAGCGCTCCTTCAACTCCTGCGGATCCAAGGTATCCAGGCTCAGCAGGGTAACCTGCGATTCACCGAGCAGAATCGGACTGAACCTCGCTTGGACGGGCAGCAATTCGCCGACAATATTATTGATGGCGAAGAGCAGCAGTTCGCGGTCCTGCTCTCCGTACCTGGTTTCCTGCAGTTGATCGATCTGCAGCGTCATGACGCCGAGGGAGCTCCAATCCGTAGGAAATCCGTACATAGGAGCGCGATGAATGAAATCATCGTCGGAGATTTGCCCGGTGAACAGCTTAAGCACGAAGAACTCTTTCAAATGAACCGATTGGCCCTGCATTTGCTTCTCCAGCCGTCCGCGCGAAACCGCGAGCGACTGGAACTTTTGCTGGATATACGCCAGCTCGTCCGTTCTGGCCGCCGTCTGCTCCGCAGCAGGCTCCACCTCGTAAGACCTCGTCACTTCCAGCAAATTGCGGATAGGGGAATACATTCTTTTGCTTCCATAGAAGGCTATCGCGAGCACGAACAGTAAAATGAGCGCACAGGCTGCCCCGGTAAGCAAGCCGATCTTCTTGCTGGCTTGCGTCATATCGGCAATGGATACGACCGAGACGAAGGTCCAGGCATTATAACCGGACGACAGGTACGTGACGCCTACTTGCTCATCGCCGAGCTTGGCCTTGAAGAAGCCCCGCTTGTCCGGATCTCCGTTCAACCGCTCTTTAATCATCGCATTAATTCCCAAATATGCCGTTTGGTCTTCCTGCTTCGACAGAAAAGCGTTGCCCCGCTGGTCGAGCACATAGTTAGTTCCCAGCTGCTTGTTGGTGGAAAGACCGCCCCGAATTTCATCCGCTGGAACCTGCACGACCAGCATCCCTTTGGGGGTACCGGTTTTCGGAATGACCGGAATTTTGTAAATGAGACTCAGCCTGTCCGCAGCTGCCGGGCGGTCCGTTGGTCCGCTGCCGTCCCCCTGCTCGTCCCCAATGGGTTCGGGTGCTCGCTCAAGCAGGCTCGTATTCCAGAACATGCTCTCGGGCTGCCCTGCATACACCATCAATTCCTTATAATTGTCCAGACGGTCGGCCTGCTTCAATTTGTCTAGAGTAACCGCCCAGTTTTTCTCGAAATTGACGAGATAAGCTTCACTAATGAGTGCTTTGGACTGAAGATTGTACAGCCCCGTCATCACTTCCCGCACCCGGATGAAGTCCTCCCCCGTCAGCGATTCGTTCATCACTTCCCGTACAAGCGAAGAATTGATGAATTGCAGGGACGTGACCTCGAGCGACTTGATCGTCTGTTCCACACGAAGCTGTGTCTGCAGCAGCAGCTGCATATTGGCTTCATTGACTTTCTGTTCAACATCCCGCGTCGCAATATAGTAAGAAGCGATCCCGATAAAAATGGTTGGAAGCGCACCTAGGATTAAACTGAATCCCAGAAGCCGGAGCAAATATTTGTGCAAGATCCACACAACCTTCCAATACGAAATATTACAAGTATTGCACATTCGTTACGACCCATCAAGACAATCACACTCGTGATATCGCTTACATTATCAAAATCAACTGTAACTGACTATGTGTTGCAGATAACTTTATGCATCCACGGCGAAAAACCCCTTATAGTATAAGGGGTTTGGCCAAGCATGCAAGCTATCCGCGAGCAATCAGGTTATCTAAAGCGCATTGGTTATCTGCTGCACATTCCGGCAATGATGCAGCTGAATAGCCTCCTCCTCGCTCGTTTGCAAACGTACATTTTCCAGCAGCAGGTCATCCGCATAGTGGGCGATGACGCCCCGCTCCGCCGTTGCCAGGAAGTTGCTGAGGCGTACGGAGGCTAGCGGCATTTCGGGCAGACCGTTGACGATCAGCGCCGTGTGTGCACCGGTGCAGACGACGTCGCGAATGTCGATGTTGCGGAAAATCGGCGTGCCCTCCGTGACGGGATGCACATCGTTATGGGCGCTGCCCGACCCTTCCACGCCTGCATAGAACAGATGAAAGGAGATCGCCTCCCCCGCAATCTGTGTCATCCGGATACGGCTGATTTCGATCTCTTCGACCACGCCACCCCGGCCGCGGGCGCTTTTGAACCGCAGACCGATATCGGTTCCCATGAACGTGCAGTCCGATACCCGAACGCGCCGCACGCCGCCGGACATCTCGCTGCCGATAACGAAACCGCCGTGTCCGTGATACACGGTGCAGCCCCGAATCGTGACATACTCGCATGGCATGCCTAATGCACGGCCGGCCTCGTCCTTACCCGATTTCATGCAAATCGCGTCGTCGCCGACATCGAATGTGCAATTCTCGATGAGGGCGTACCGGCACGAATCGAGATCCAGTCCGTCTCCGTTCTGGGCGAACCAAGGGTTGCGCACCGTCACCTGGCGAATCGTTACATGCTCCGATGCCCACGGGTGCAGGCACCAAGCGGCCGAGTTCTGGAACGTCGGACCGTCCAGCAGCACATATTTGCATTTGCGGAAGCTCAGGAGGTTCGGTCTTAAATAGTCCCGGTAAGGTGCATATGCAGCCGGATCATGATTCCCTTCCCGGACAAGCTGCTCCGTCTGCGCTCTCCCGTTCATGGCCGCTTCGGAGGGCCACCAGAATTCCCCGTCGTGATCCGTCACGCCGCCCGATTGGACGAGCTTATCCCATTTGTGCGCGGTCATCTTCCAACGTTTGACCGGCCGCCAGGCTTCTCCGTTGCCGTCATAAACGCCTGCGCCCGTCAGCGCAATATGCTCCAGCCCTTCGGCGTCGAGCGGGGATTGACAGCGCACCGTCGGAATGCCTTCGAAGGTGGACATCACCAGCGGATACTGCGTGAAATCCTTCGTGAACAATACGACGGCGCCTGCCTCCGTGTGCAGCTCCAGCCTGCTGGCCAGCTTAAGCGGTCCCGTTACCCATACGCCGGCTGGGATGATAACCCGCCCGCCCCCAGCCTCGGAGCATGCCCGGATGGCACGCCGAAAGGCTTCGGTATTATCCGCCAACCCGTCGCCGATGGCTCCGTAATCCGTCAACAAGAAGCTGCGGTCCGGAATTTGAGGCAGGAGCACCTCCGGCATGGTCCAAGAACCGTTTATTGTATGCGTGGTCATTCGGTCATTCCTCCATTCGTATCGCTGAATCGGAACCAGTCGATGTCTGCATAAGCTCGTTCCGGCGATTGTTCCCCGCCGCCGCTTCGCAAGCAGAACAATCCCAGCTTCGCGCCGACCCAATGGCCTGGTTCCGCTGTGAATTCGCCGCCGATCTTCGCGAAGGTTACGCCGTCCAGACTGTAGGCGAAGCTGAAGACGGCTTCCTCAACGACCGTTGTTTGCAAATACACTGTGTGCACGTCTGCGGGAAGTCCGGCACGGTCCGTGACTTGTTCATTCGACGATTCCTTGTCGCCCCGGCCCTCCACATGGATAAGCTCGAGCCCCTGTTCCGAGCGCCGCACTGCCACATATCGGTAAGCATGCCCGAACGCCGTCAAGCCGGCCATCTCGTCCTGCCTGCCGAATCCGGGAGAGAGCGTGATGGATGCCGTCGCCGTGAATTGCGGGGCAGGAAGCTTCTGGCAGACGACGTTCAGCGCATCGTACAACGTTGCGCTTCCTGCAGGAAGCTCATAGGCGAATAGCCGCAGGTGCCCCGGGTTCTCGCTCAGCGAGTACCACTCGCGCCGGTAGTTCGCCTGCCACTGCCACTGCAAGCCCAGCTCTTGCCCGTTGAACTCATCGCTTGTTTCCGGTACGGCCAACGGCCAAGAGCGCCCTACGTCCGGCTTCTTGTGCACGAGAACCGGCTCGCCGATCCCGTCGCCATTCGCGTCGATCCCCATAACCGGCCAATCGTTCTCCCAGGCCATCGGCTGCAGGTGAACAATGCGTCCGTAGGCTTCTCTATCTTGGAAATGAAGAAACCACGATTCGCCGGATTCCAGCTCCACATAGCCTCCTTGATGCGGACCATTGACCGGAGAATCGCCTTGATGCAGCACGATCTTGTCCTCATAAGGCCCCATGATGTTCTTGGACCGAAGTATCGTCTGCCAACCGACGGAGACGCCTCCGGCAGGAGCAAAAATATAATAATAACCATTGCGCTTATACAGCTTCGGCCCCTCAATCGTCGGATGGCTCTCGGTCCCGTCGAACACAATGACACCATCGTCCAGCAGCGCAGTGCCGTCCGCCGACATCCGGCAGATCTGCAGCATGCTCTTAATGCCGCAGCGGCTGCGGGCAAATGCATGCACGAGATATGCCTGCCCGTCGTCATCCCAGAACGGGCAGGTATCGATCCAGCCTTTCACTTCCTTGACCATGTGAAGCGGTGACCAAGGCCCCGCAGGATGGACGGCCTTCGTCATATAAATGCCTTCATCCGGTGCGCTGAAGTAGATCCAATAGTGGCCGTCATGGTACCGTATGGCCGGAGCCCATACGCCGTCGCCGTGTCGAACCCGGTCATCGTATCCGCCCGGCAGCTGCTGAACGGCATGTCCGATCAACGACCAGTTGACGAGATCTTTGGAATGAAGAACCGGCAGTCCCGGCGAACTGACGAAGCTCGATGCCGTCATATAGAAATCTTCTCCGACGCGAATGACGTCGGGATCGGAATAATCCGCACATAGAATCGGATTGCGGTACGTGCCGTCGCCCAGATCGGCGAACCATACCGGCTTTATTAGGCTTTCACTGATACTCACTTGCGATCTCCTCCTCGTTCCATCTCTACACTGGCAAGCAGAAACGGCGCCATGCCCATCAGCACATCTCTCACAACCGCTTCTTCCAAATAGTACTCATAGCTGCCGTCCCGGTACGGATTACCGCCCAGTCCAGCACCATGGCAAATCCCTTGCACATGAACACTTGTTGGTGTTTCTGTTACTAGTTCGTTCAGCAGTCCTTGATACCCTTTGTGCGCGACCGTTTGGAAGGAACCGGAGAGATATTTCAAACGCGCGCCTTTGGCTGCCGCATAGACAAACATACTGCTCCCCGATGCTTCCAAGTAGTTGGCTCCGTCCGCTCCACGGTCCAGCACCTGATACCATAGTCCTGTGTTCGGATCCTGCACCCGTGCAAGCGCCCCCATCATCCGTTCGAAAATGCCGATGATCGTTCCGCGCTGCGGGTGCTCCTCCGGAAAGTGTTCCAAGGCATCGACGAGGGCCATCGCATACCAGCCCATGCCCCGGCACCAGAAATGCCGCGATTTGCCTGTATCGGTATCGCACCAACGCTGTTCACGGCTCTCGTCCCAGCCATGGTGCAGCAGCCCCGTAGTGACATCCCGCGTATGCTTTTCGACCAGAAGCAGCTGCCTAGCCGCTTCGTCGAACAACTCCGGTGCATCGAATGTCTTGGCATATTCCGCGATGAACGGAGTCGCCATATATAACCCGTCCAGCCACATTTGGTACGGGTATATCTTTTTATGCCAGAAGCCGCCTTCGCTCGTTCTCGGGTGCCCTTTGATTTGCCGGATCAGCCTAGCCGCCGCCCCGGCATATTTCGGCTCGGATGTTCTCCGCCATAGCGCGAACAACGCCTTGCCCTGATTGATCTGATCCAGATTGTAATCCTCCAAGGTGTAAGTTCGAATCGAACCATCCTCCTGAACGAATAAATCCATATGCTTCCGGACATATTCCACATAAGCTTCATCCCCGGTAAGATCCCCGACGTTCAGCAAGGCTTTCAAAGTCATTCCGTTCACATACATCCAGCGCTGCTCTATTTCCGGATGGTAACCTCTTTCATTTGTGTTGCCCATGATCGTTTGTGCCGTTTTGACTGACCAATTCCCTGATTCCTTCATCTGCTCTTCCCGCCTTCCACTTATTGCCCAGCATATCGTCCGTGACTACAGCTATTATGCTCGAAGATGGCATGTCAGCCTATGCAGTTGAGATAACCAGTTCGCTAGAGCGGCATTGAAACCGAGAGCCACAGCATGGCCCGGGTGAACAGGTTGCTTCGGGCACATTGGTTGCATCCTGCATATGTAACGGACATTCCCCGCATTTTACCTGCCAAAAAGGACCCCATGACGAGTTTAACTAGTTGTTTGAAGACTATTCGCTGTCTGCAGGAATAAAAAAACCCGGTGGCTCCTCATGGAGTCCCGGGTTCTTGCCTGTATGCTTCCCTCACGCTCTCGTCAGCTTCCTGCGATCTTCCACCTGCGGCGGCTCCTCCATCCAGCCGTGCTTAATCATAAGCTCCCCGCCTTCTTTCAAAAAAGGCAAAATCTTCTGAGCCGTGCGAGCCATCGTCAGCGGCAAATCGCTGCGCAAGCTGAACGCTCCGCCGAGCGCGTTGCTGCCGAGGCCGAATGCGCCCAGCAGATTCGTCAAATACATCATCAGCTTGTCGGAAAACGGAGACACGGTAGAATTCGTTGCCTTCCCTGCGTGCGTAGCCGGCGGCTCGATGTAGTCGCGGCGCAGAAACTCGCCCAGCGTCGTCTCCACATCTTTGGACAATTCCATCCCCTTGATGAAATAGTTCTTCACTTCCCGATCATTGGCCACTTGCGCGAAGCCGATCATCAACTGCATGCCGGTCAAATTCGTCTCAATGGCATGATGGAGAAGCGAGATTTCGATCGCATTCAACGATCTCGTCTCTCCGATCAATTTGAACCCGGTCAGATAGCTCTCGTCTTTAATGAAGTTGACTTCCGTAGGCATGGACATGAACGGAGGACGGACGAGCACGCCTTTATCCAGCAGCAATTGCGAGCTTTGATCAAAGACGTCTTGGGAATGCGCCGTTAATTGTCTATACAGCTTTTTGACGTCCTCGCGGTAAGACATCGTAGAATGCAGGGCGAACAGATTGACTTCTATTTTGCTAAGCATGTGCAGAAACATCGGCTCATATAGAAAGTCGAACAGCTTGGGAACACCCGGATGAACATCGTTTGCCGTAAAGCCAATCGGTACCGCGGCTCCTGCCGCTTGGAAGAGCTGCGTTATTTCATTTACAAATCCTTGCGCGCCTTCGTATGTGAAATTGATAATTCGCTGAACGTCGGCATCGTCGGCATGTTCACGCAAATATTCCAGAAATCTGAGCAGCATTGTTTTCTCTTGATAAGCCATCCACAAATTTCCGATTTCGGATGACGTCAAGGGGATTTTGTGAGCTTCCATGTACAACGCTCCTTTGTTTTTAGCAATATTCTTTCCTATGCGGGAAATAATATCCACAAAGAAGCGTACGAAAGTTATGACGATCCCTGGTCGCCGATTCGCCCGGCAGCGTCACCGTAACGGACTAAGATATGCCACATATATTTCAATTCCTGAACCGCGTCTTCATAGCAGCCCCGGTCAAGCCAAGCTTCCGGACGGCTCTTCAAATCAAGCGCCGCAGCTCCGATGGCGCTCGCATCGACGCGTCCGTTCACCGCAATCCGTCTGGCCAGCGAGGGCATGCTCGGACCTCGGAAATCCGCAGGCACATCTTCCGCACGGATGGCGAATCCCCTATGCCAATACAGCGTGATGCCGTACTTGAAGCATAGCTGTTCCAATATTCGGCCTGTCGGCGCCGTCTTGAAGGATGGATCCGCTACCAGCATATCGACGTCAGTCTGCAAATCAATCGTGCCATGAACTTGAGCTTCTATGTAATGATTCAGATTGCGGCTAGGCTTCATGGCCGCAGCAGCTTGGAATGGCTGCTCCAGGCCGTTCAGCAGTTGATCGATCAGCTTGCGGGGGCTCGTGTTCTTCTCTCCGATGGCGCGTTCTTCGAAGAATGCGTCCTTCAAGAGTGCGGCGGTGATATCGTCAAACTCCGCATACGTTCCTTTTTCCTTCGGGTCTTGGTGGGAATCCAGATACGTATAGGTGCTGCGTGCAGCCGTCTTGGGCGAGAGGAGGAAGTAACACGAGCCGAACCTGGGAGCCGGCCCATCCGGATGCGGCCAAAGTGCGAGCGCACCGTACTTGGGGCGTTGGCCGTTCGATACGCCTTCGGCCTGATAGGCGCCTCCGAACATTCGAGCCTCCCAGACATCGCGGGCTCCTCCCGGATAAGCGGATACGCTCCCGCTCGAGATCCCGGTTTCGAACTGGCTCCTATAGTGCCCCTGCTCGAGCAGCGCTTCGGCTACACTGCGATGATGCGGAGCCGGTCGGTCCGGATGAAAATGAAGCGCAATTCGAGCCCGGGACTTCAGCTTGGCGACCGCCTCTTCATAGGTTTCCCTGGATATATTGGACATCTGCAGGATATCATCTATGACCCGCTTCGCCTCTTTTTGTCGCGTTCTGGCGTACCGCGTGATGTGTTCCATCGCTTGGAGCTGGGCGCTGGTCAGTTCACTCATATGCATACCTCCTGTACGTGCGTTATCCTGATTCTAACATACCAAACAGCAGAACAAGCTCCCTCATCATCAAATGAGGGAGCTTGTTCTTATATGTCCTTATTTCGAAGCAGCTGGAGTGATCTCTTCGGTGTGTGTGTTCACTCCGTAATCGCCTTCAAATCGCTCACTTTCAGAGAAGCTTCCCGATTCGTGTCGTGAAAGACGACGCGTACCTCCAACTCATCATCCACCAGCTCAAAGGCAAGTATTGTACAGTTTCTGCCTCTATTCTTCGTCTTTCTAGGGTTATCCGGTTCGACGACATACGAACCCCCGATGGAAAGACTCACCATGTCCTTCATGTTCAATTAGCAACCCTTTCTAAGCTGTTATGGTACGTAAGATCATTCCTCTCACCATTTTACCCCATAATGAGCCGAACGTCTGCACCTATATCGATGCAATGACCTTTTCCACAAATTGGATGGCAACCCTCCAGCGATAAGCTGCGTCTATACATGTATAAGTTAACTTGTTAGGAGCGATATCATGAAAATAAAAAAAGGGCTCCAAACCGGAGCCGCTTGTATAGCGCTTATGACCGGGCTGCTGCCTGGTGCCGTCGTTCATGCGGAGGCGAACAGCAATCCATCCGTTTACCTGGACGGCCGTCTGTTGTCCTTCGAGACCCCGCCCGTCATCGAAGACGGCTACTGCCTTGTTCCGCTGCGCGCCATTTTTGAAGCGGAAGGCGCCAAGGTGTCTTGGGACGAGACGACCCGCACCGTTACCGCAGTGAAAGATAACATCGAGTTTACATACCAGATCGGCGCCATGACGGCATCCAAAAATAAACAAACACTCGACATGCCCATCTCCGGCAAAATTATTGCCGGCAACACGATGATTCCGCTTCGTTTAATAAGCGAAACGCTCGGCAATCTTGTCAAGTGGCACGACTATGACCGATCGATTACAATTTCTTCGGCCAAAAGCTACGAAACGGCTATCGAATATGGCGTCAATCTGAGGGACGCTCCGAATACCGGTTCGCAAGTGCTCCGAATGATACCCAAGAAGGAGAACATCCATGTTATTCGAGAGCTGAACGCGAATTGGCTGGAGGTGCAGACGAAAGACGGAGCCATCGGCTTCCTCTCCGCCGACCCGCAGTACACCGATTACGCCGCTCCGGCGCTTGCCGAACAGAAAGCCGATGAGCTGATCGCGCTTGGCGTCAAATTCTTGGGAACGCCTTACGAATTCGGCGCTTCCTCCAGTCAAACCGCCACGTTCGATTGCTCTTCCTTCGTCCGATATTTGTTCAAGGAGGCGTTATCCATCGACCTTCCGCGAGTCTCCTACGAACAAGCCGAGGTAGGGAAAGATGTCGGACTTGACGAGCTTCGCAAGGGTGACCTGCTCTTCTTCACCGCCCGCGGGCTCGATATCGGGCATGTCGGCATTTATGCCGGGGACGGCAAGATTCTCCATACGTATTCCAAAGAACTTGGCGTCCATATCGCTGATTTTGATGACAAATGGAAGAAACGGTTTGTAAAAGCCAAGCGATTATTCTAGCTAAGCATTCAACATGGTTGGCTTGGAAGAGCTGACCATGCGAAATTTCACGAAACTAGCCACCCGCCAAGCTGCGATATAGCCGAATGTGATTAGATTGCACATAAAGCTAAGCGTGCTTGGCTCTATGGCGTGGATTGTCGCAATGGCGATGAAGCGCAGCGCGAAGATCGCGATCAACAGGACGAAAACGGTATGATTGCGTTTAATAAACGTTTCTCCGTTATCATGCACTTCAAAATTAGTCGTCTTGATAAGCGGAATGGAAATGATCATTCCCACGATAAGCGACAGAATGACCTGCTCCTCGCGAATATGCAGAGAAGGATCGAACAATTGCATGAACGATGTGGAAATGTACACGATTGGCAGTAACAGCGCTGCGCCTGACTTGCCAAGCGGCTTGCGCATCCCGCTCCATTGCCCGCGTAAAATAAAGAAAAAGATTACTGCCGATACCGCCATCGATATGGTTGAATTCATCATCGAACACTCCCTTAGAGGTTTTATTATGAATCCTATTATCCTCTCTCGGGGAACGGTTCGACAGTGAATCAGGTCACCGAATTAAGGTGACCTTTGTCATACGGAGCCCGATCACGGACTGAGACGCCGTTATTCGCCATTCTATACGCATAAAAAAATCTAACGGACACAGAAGCCGTTATCTGCCCGATATTCCCCATGTCCATCAGGGTCGGCGCAGATGACGGCTCTCCAGTCCGTTAGACTCGCAAAACGCGTAATAATTTCAATATAAAGACCGTTGTGTAACCCTAGCATTTACAAATCATCAACACATTGCCGTCCGGGTCTTTGATATTAAACCAATGCCCATGTTCGATACCTGTAACAAGCTCGATCTGACGGTCCTGAACGAACTGGTACGCTTGATGAATGTCATCCGCGTTAAAATGAAACGCCGGGCTTCTGAAGTAAGTATCCTCGTTATAAATGCGGCTGTCCAAGATCAGATTCAAGCCGTTATTATCGAAGGGAATGCAACACAGATGGCCGTTAATAATTTCAAATGAAGGCTCCAAACCTAGCAGCGAACAATACCATTCGCGCGCATCGATGATGCTGCTTACCGGGATGAAAATAGCTCCTGCTTTACTGGAAATCGGACTCATGCCATTCAATCTCCTTATATGCCAGAATATCCACTAGTGTAGCATAGATTGGTAGAATAAGGAAACTGCCTATTGTCAAGCGCGCCCATTCTGTATGTTATTGCCCGCAAGCGCTCACGAATGCAGCGAACAACCGGAAGCTGGGCTCATCGATTTGATAACAAAACTCAGGATGCCATTGCACAGCCATCACGAATTTCTTGCCGGGCATGGCAACCGCCTCGATTAATTCGTCTTCCGCATAGGCGACGGCCTGCAATTGCTCCGACAATTGTTTGATGCCTTGGTGGTGATAGCTGTTGACCATCAGAGCTTCTTTACCGACAATCTCATATAACGGATTTCCATCCGCTATGACGACGGCATGAACGGGCTCACTGTACGGAGGCTGCTGTTTATGCGCAATTAGCTTGCCGGCGCTTCGCTGCGCAGGAATATCCTGATACAGCGTTCCTCCGAGCAAAGCGTTAAACAATTGCAAGCCGCGGCAAATCCCGAAGGCCGGTTTATCCAGCTTCAGCACTTCATCGAACAGGAGTTTCTCCATCACGTCCCGTTCCTCGCACAGTTCTCCACACACACCATCGATTGCCTCACCGTATAGTTCCGGATTGATATCATGTCCTCCTGTAAAAAGAAAGCCGTCAAACGTTCCGGCTAACGTTCGGATGACCTCCGGGTCCGCTGTCATGGGCAGCATAACCCCAATGCCTCCGGCCTCTTCGATGCCTTTCATATATCCCGGAAGCATCCAGTAGCTGTCTTTATCCGTATCCACTAAAGGTAAAACGCCGATCAACGGTTTTCTCACAGTAAGCCCCCCTAATTTCTTTATAGATCTACCGCGAACAAGCGGACTTGTTCCTCCGTACCCGCATAGGGAATGGTCCCTTCATCCTTCAGCCCCAATTTCTCCAATAGCTTGGCTGAAGGACGATTATCTAGCGCCGTAATCGCGGCCAGACGCTTTAATCCGATTACTTCTTTGGCGTAACCCATCACTGCGGAAGCAGCTTCATAGGCGTATCCTTTCCCCCAATATCTGGGCAGGAAAGCAAACCCGATATCTACCTCTTCCATGAAATCCCGCTTCGCCAATCCGCAAATGCCCAGCGGGATGCCTCCATCCTTTAGCTCGGTCAAATAAAAACCGAAGCCCAGAGCGGCATATGCATTCATCGGGACGTCGATAATATGGGTCCGCGCATCCTCCAGCGTCCTTACACCTCTGTCGCCTATGTTCCGAATCCAGGACGGGTCGTTCAGCAGTTCAAGAATAAAGGCCGCGTCTTGGACGGTTTGATGACGAAGTATGAGTCTCTCGGTTTCTACGACGATCACAATCGGTCTCCTCCTCTTGAGAATTCAAATCATTCAAACCAGCTTAAGCCGCGAACAGAGATTATGCAAGCTATGCAGCCCTCTTAGCTGCTCCCGGTTACGTTCAGCTAGCGCTGCCCGAGCAGCTGCAATCACCGCTTCCATGGCTTGCCAATGTCCGGCTGGAAGGCCTCGGACCGCTTGTTTAAGCCGGACTGTATCGCCGGAATACACGGCTTTTTGCGTCGATTTCAGGATCCATACTTTCACTTCCTGGAACTTGTCATACTTCCGGTAGTTGTTGTTTTCATGACGCGCCGCGGCGATTAATCCGTCTTGTTCCCAATACCGAAGCGTCGAAGTCGGGATACCTGCCGTTGCGGACAGTTCTCCGATCGTCATCCATCCCGGCTCTGCGCTTCCGCTTAGAGCGAGCTTACTCATCAATCCCTCGGCTTCCTCCAGCACAAGCTTGTCCGCATGCGTGGCTGCCTGGGCCGCATTGATCAGCCAAAGCGCCGCCCCCAGCTCTTGGCGCTGAAGCAGGATGAGCACCTCCGAGGTGATTTCCATCCCGAACCCCGGCGACATGGCGACAATACATGTGAAATAAGCGATATGCTCGTCCGTATAGACCCTGTAACCATTGGAAGCCCTGCTGGCTGGAGGGACAATGCCCTTTGCTTCGTAATTTCTGAGCGAGCTGGTGCTGATGCCTAATTGGTTAGCGATTTCCGCCGGACGTAAGGTGCGGCTCATACGGCTCATGAAATCCCCCTCGATAAGGATGCATGCCTAAACAGCTTGTAAGGTTCGTAACTGGCATGACCATAATATTCCACATGAAAATGGCAAAACCTTCGCATTTGCTTGAATGTTATACAATCTAGCTGAAACTATAAATCGTTGGAGGTATACGTATATGCGAATGCTCAATGAAGTAAATCCAGACATGTCGATCGGCCAGTTGGCCGCAGTTTTATCCGATTATATAGAGCACAGCTGGAGGAACGTATTTCAGGCGAATGTTCAAGAGCTCGCAGCTTTGTTCCCTGAATTAGAGGATTCCACCTATGGGATGTATTTGGAGCGTCTTATCCCGCAGGCATGGCAGCAGCTGGAGCGCTGCGGATTTCATCACGCAGAACCTCCCGGCGCTGAAGATTTCGTTATTGCGGGATGCCTTAATTTTCGAGACTCGATGGAGAAAGCCGAATGGGGCAGTCCCGGGCATGAAATGCGAATCTTCTGGATTGTGCTGAACAATCGGCATAACCGTCCCATCGGCACGCTCGTTCTGTCATTTGCCCACTCTCACCTGGAATTCAACGTACCGGAGCAGCCCAAGTTCGAAGCTTTCGCAGAAACGGAACGCCGCGCCATCGTATCCGCCATCCTTCATAAACAAGGCAAGCGACCCCAAACTTGATTTTCTTGTAACTTTTTTCTTTGATTCTCGTATGAATGTGATAGATTTCGCCTGAATGATAGAGAGCTGCGATAATCGCCAATCTTAAGACGGAGGCATTCATATGGCATTCACCATTAGTAATTTAACGGACAATAACAACGTCGTCATCAAAGAGAAGCTGGGACCTTTCAGCGTGCTCGAGTATCAACAGGATTTGAGCAGCACCACCCTTGCCGACGCACAAGCCAACTTCTACATGACCAAGAGCAATATGAAGAAGAGACAAGTCATGATCGAACTGAATGGGGAAATCATGATGAGCGCTGGCGCGATGCAGTATTACGTGGGCAATATCGAGATGACCTCCGGAGTGAGAGGCGCGGGCGGCCTGCTCCGCAATCTTGTGGCAGGCGCCGTAACCGGAGAAAGTGCCGTCAAACCCGTGTACCGGGGTCAAGGCACCATCATGATGGAGCCGACCTACAAATATTTGTGGCTGATCGACGTCGACAATGACCATATCGTGCTGGATGACGGGCTGTTCCTGGCCTGCGAGACATCGCTCCAAACCCAGGTCGTATCCCGCAAAAATCTGTCTTCCGCCGCTCTCGGCGGTGAAGGCCTGTTCAATCTCAGCGCCCGAGGTAAAGGTGTGCTCGTCGTAGAGGCGCCGATTCCTGCGGAGGAGGCTGTCATTGTGGAACTGAAGAACGATACGCTCCGCGTCGACGGGAATTTCGCCATGATGTGGTCGCATTCGCTGGACTTTACGGTAGAACGGTCGGGCAAATCGCTGCTCGGTTCCGCGGCATCCGGCGAAGGACTCGTCAATGTGTACCGGGGAACCGGTCTCGTTTGGCTGGCCCCGCTGTCCGCTTATAAGTGAAGAAGCAATGGCTGCGCTGGCGGGGTTATCCCTGGGCGGCCATTGCTCTATGGTCATAAATCAACGCAATATTTACATTCCGCTAATTTGCCTCTGACAATTCTTGCGTACAATGAAACTATAAATCCTTGTAGCGGAAGCGGAGGCTCGGGTTCGATGAAGACAGTGAACATCGCTTGGATAGGCATTGCTTTGTTTTTCCTTACGGCGATCGGCGTGAGTGCGAATGAACTGCTCACCGTCGAACAGCCTCTTCAACCTACGGAAATGAATCCTGTCGTTATTCCTTACTCACCGGAAGTTTATGGCTCGACGGCTCAGTTCGAGTACGAATTCGAGTGGCTTGGCGGTAAAATTGAAGCGAACCCGCAATAGGCAGTATCTTTACCATTCGTGCAACGGCGGTTCCTGCTATAGACATATAGGGCTTTGAAACGAGTTACTTCCGTTTCAAAGCCCTATTTGCTTGATAGTGTTGAAATAGACACAAACTTCAATATAATAGGGTTAGTGCACCAACAGGCGGGAGGACAAGCCATGAACAAAGAAGATCAGGTCATCCTGGGTTTCAGGAATGTATTAAACAAGATGGTTTGGCTGAATAAGTTTAAGATGGAAGACAGTCTTAAGGGCCATAAGCCTTCTGAAGTACATTGCATCGAATACATCGGCAAACATGCAGATTCCAACGTGACCATACTGGCGGAGTCCTTTTATATGACTAGAAGTGCCATAAGTAAAATAACGAAGAAGCTCATAGAAAAAGGCTTGATCGAAAGCTACCAGAAGCCGGATAACAAGAAAGAAATTTATTTTAGGCTTACGGAGCAAGGGAAAGTGGTTGACCAAATCCATGAGGAACTGCACCAAGAGTTTCGAGCGCGGGACAAAGTCGTATTTGAGCAAGTAACCGAGGAACAATATGACAGTATGCTCAGCTTCTTGGAAAAGTATAGTAGGCATTTGGATGCAGAAATAAAGAAACAAGATATAGATATGAAATCGGAATAAACTTGAATTGTAAAACCACAGGCAGCCGGCCTCTATGGAGAACGAGCTGCCTCTTTCTTATCATCATTTTGTTGACAAGGAAACAAAAGGTCGGTATCTTTGTTAACAAGGAAACAAAACGTTGACTTTTGAAGGGAGATTTCCATGTTCAAATGTAGAGCACACCGTGAACAGAACATCGAACAAACCGTAGATAAAAGGGCTTTACTATTCGGTCTCATGTCGGTGTTTCTTTGCGGAATAGGCTTCAGTATCGTAGCACCAGTCGTTCCATTCTTAGTGCAGCCTTATATAAGCAATCCGGAAGCTCAGGCTATCGTTGTTACGCTGCTGACTTCCGTTTATGCCGTCTGCGTGTTTGCCGCGGCCCCCGCACTTGGAGCATTGAGCGACAGGTATGGCCGTCGTCCATTACTCTTAATTTGCCTGCTGGGTTCCGCAATCGGGTACCTCGTTTTTGGCCTCGGAGGAGCGCTATGGGTACTATTTGCCGGCCGCATCATCGAAGGTATCACGGGAGGGAGTATAAGCACGATCTTCGCCTATTTTGCCGACATTATTCCTCCGGAACAGCGAACCAAATACTTTGGATGGGCCAGTGCGGTTGTAGGGGCAGGCACCGTCATCGGCCCCACCTTAGGCGGATTACTTGCCAAGTTCGGCAATTCTACGCCCATGTATGTTGGGGCAATCATCACTATATTGCAGGTTGGTTATGGAATCTTATATATGCCAGAGAGCCTTGCCAAGAAGAATAGACTGAGCAAGATTACCCTGGTAAGATTGAATCCATTTAAGCAGCTTGCAAGTGTGCTTGCCATGAATAACTTACGAAGACTGCTTGTCGCAGCATTCTTACTTTGGATCCCCAATGGATCTTTACAAGCCGTTTTTTCACAATTTAGCTTGGATACTTTCAGCTGGATGCCCGCACGAATCGGACTTATGTTTTCAATAATGGGTGTCCAGGATATCCTTTCACAAGGCCTCATCATGCCGAAGCTTTTGATAAAACGGAATGATGCACAGATAGCCATACTTGGGATGATTTCGGAGATAATCGGCTACGGTTTTATTGCGCTATCCGCTTTGTTCTCCTTCTATCCGCTTTTTATCATCGGCATGTTTATATTCGGTTTCGGGGATTCAATCTTTGGGCCTTCATTTAATGGGATGCTCTCTAAGTCTGTCGAGGCTAGCGAACAAGGAAGGATTCAGGGAGGCAGCCAATCTATTCAGGCTTTAGCAAGAATGATTGGACCTATCGTTGGAGGTCAAATCTACGTATCGCTTGGTCATGCCGCACCCGCTTTCATGGGCATGATCCTTATCGCAGCGGCCATACCCGTTCTGTATAAGAGGACACGAGTTGTGATATAAACGGTCTCAATTATTTTAAGGCACGGATCTTCTAACGATCACGTGCCTTATGACTTTGCCGCTAATAGGCTTTAATGAAATTCACGTTGGTAAGTCTGAAGGTATAGTTAACCATGGTGTCGTCAAACCGGTCCAGCTTCGCCGTGAACGGCACATCGTCATTTGGCTGTACGCCGGTCACACTTGCTTCCGCGCTTGCGATCGCATTTCCCTTGCTGTCCAACATTTGCAAAGTGAAGCTGAAACCGCCATAGCCCTCGTACTTTGGCAGGCTCGCTACATAGATACGGCCCGAGACGCTTTTATCGCTGGACACCATTGTGGGTAAGACATCGATGAATCCGAGGTTGTCTCCGGCAATCTTATCAGGATTCCGTTCTGTGCCCTCATCCATCATCCATGCATCGCCCTGCCATGTCTCTATCAGATACCATGTATTGCCCCATACATCTTTCATCTTGGCATGCGCATGTACGGTTTGCGGTGCCAGCGGCTCCAGCCTGCTTTGCAGATTCGGATAAGCGTAGGTGAGCGTTCGGTTCTTCAGCTCGATATTCTGATTGACGGTCTCTGTGCCGGACGGCTGTTCATACCGGTTGGATATCCAACCCGTCTTCCCGTCTTGCGTTGTAACTTTATAGAAATCCCCTTGTTGGGCTGTCGCCTCCAAGCTCTGGGGATCTATCGCTTCCGCGTCTCCCATATAAGGTTGATGAACCGGTGCCTTGAACAGCGATGCTTTTCCTTGGACATTCACCTTCACAGGAGGAGATAACTTCGTTACATGTTCGATTACCAAAGCCTCTGTTGGCGTAAACCATTTATCCCCCATCCACGTTTCCAATAGCCACGAAGGATTTTGCAGCGGACGGTAGAAAATTCCCTTCGTATGAACAATTTGCGAGGAAAGCGTCGTTCCGGTATAACCATACTCCGGCTTATTGTATAGAGGGATGACGCCTGTTACATCCAAATATTCATCCTTGGGCACCATCCAGCCGATTTCCGGCCAATCGACCTGCACCCATTGGTCGCCGAGCCAGCTCGTGCGGATCTTAACCCATTTCGGCCGGTCAGGGAAAGGCTTATACCAATCGGCTTCGGCTGCGACAGTTGGAACGTCCTGAGGGGACAGAGAGGCCCACGAAGGGGAGTCTTCATGAGGGCTGGCGTACAGCTTCGTTTCATGCAAAAGAGTGATCTTCTCCGGCAGCGTTGGCTCCCAGGCTTCCGCAGAGGCCATAGGCGCCGCGCTCCAAACGATTGCGCTTATTCCACATAATAAGGCCAAACTAAGTTTCATTCACGCACCTCCAGTTTCAGGCAAACATACAACGGAGGATACCCACCTCCTAGTATTTGGAATATATAGTTAGACGTTCGCTCCGTAAAAAAGTTGCAAATGAATGCGTCATCCTGTTCGTTTATTCCGCCTGCCGCTCGAAGGCCTCCGTGCTTTTTCCTGAGAAATACGGAACTACGAACGCACTGACAAGCGCCAGCACAATCAAGGCGATGAAGGCGCCCCCGCGAATATCTTTCACGGACAACGCCAAGATCAGAAGCACAATTCGCGAGGCATTCAAGAAGCATTCCCGCCACAGGAAAATCTTGGCCTGCTGGATCGCCGTATGCTTCGCAATAATTCGGAACTGCCTTGTGTTCCACACTGTACCGAAATAAAACATGCCGATCGTCGTCAAAATATTGGAAACGATCAGAATCGGCGCTTTCGGCATAAGCGGCAGCAGAAAGCCCACCGATACGAATAACATGCCGATGGCCAGCCATGCGCCTTCGCGAACTTTCAGACGTCTGTACAGCATCATCGCCCCGATGGCGAAGCACGCATACAGCACGTTCAACGCTGCGATAATTAGCTTATCTTCGGAAACGGAGAACGTGAAGACCAGCGCAAACAGCACTTGAAACTGCAGGAAAATACCTGCGGCAAGCAGCGAAGGAACCATCCAGCGGAGCGCGCTGCTGGAGAAGACGCTGCGGAATCGGATCCCTTGGAACAATCGCTCCGGCTCACCGGCCAACGTAATGTGCGGAATATGGAACGAGACGAACAGCAGCAAAGCCACAAATAGAAACATCAACAGAAATGAACCCGAATACCCGATCCATTGAATAATCAAGGCAAAAGCAATCGGATTAATAATAGAAACGAGCTGGTTAATAATATTGGCAATGGAAAAGTACTGCTCGAAATCTCTTCCTTTCCCATAAACGCTAAGCGTAATGTTCTGCGCCGAGGCGTAAAATCCCCACATAACGCCGATCGGCACGGCAATGATGGTAATCCATAGAAGCCGGTTGTCCAGCTCCAGCACCGATAGCAGCAGGAAGACAATACCGCCGCAAACGGCATTCGTCCGAATCAATACCCGTGTCGTATATTTCGTTAACAATCTTGATCCCACAGCGAACGCAACCGTCCACGTGACGAACATCATTAAGTTGAACCATACCACTTCAGAGATATTGTTGTTTTTCTCCCAAATAAACAGATTCACAAATATCCCGATGTAGTTAAAGATAATCGTGGACGCTGCGTTCATGAGCAGCAGCCGCTTCATTTGACCGCTTATTTGCATTCTTTTCCAGCCGCCTTCTAGTATGTAGGTAAGTTTGACCGATCACTATCGACAAATAATTCGCTTAGGGCTGTTGGTTATCCTGCATAAAAAAATAACCGGCCGACATTAGCTGTCAGACCGGCTCTCCGCGCTTTCCTTCTGTCTCTTCCAAGCCTCATGCTGCTCCCGAACCCTTCGCCACAGCTCCGAGCGCTCCGAACTCGAGTAATGAACCAGCTTCTCATGGAAAACGGCTGCCATCACGTCTAGCCATTCGCTCTTGCTGCCGATCTCGTACGATTGGATGCCGGAGGCGTCCCAATTTTTCCAGACACAGCCCCTTAGCTCGTTGGTGTCATTGGCGTTGCGCTGCCGCATCAGAAACAGCTCGATCCAAGGCGAATCGCTCGAGCGGCTGTAATGCGCATGGTTCGGCTTGAACACCTCCAAGTCCGTCACAACCTCAGGCGCATAATCAACCCCGGCGAAAGCAAACTGCGGTTCGTGCTCCAAGCGCCAGCCATGCTCGGCGACAGAGGAGGCCCGCACTTGATACGTCTCATGCCCTTGCGGATAGTCTCCCGTTCGCAGCGGCAGCGGCTCATAAGGCATATCGCCAAGACCGACATCGACGATCCAGCGCTCCTCTTCGCCTGCCTCGTCAGGAAGGCTGACCGTTACGCCGAGGTGAAACCCGTTCACACGCGGATTCTCCCCTTTCGGCTGCACGCCGGCCCGGTGCCACGAAACGCGGTAGCCAAGACTTCGCAACAGCGTGCCGAAAGCGCCGTTCAAATGAAAGCAATAGCCGCTGCGCTGCTGAATCATCAGTGCGGCGGTTTCCCGCACATCGATGGACATCGGCTTGCCCGCATAGATATCGAGAGTCTGCCAAGGAATCATAGCGACATGCGCCTTATGCAGCTCGAATAAGTAGGCCCGGGTCGGAGCCTGAATATCTGAAATGCCTAACCGCGCTAAGTATGCGGTTATTTCCGTTCTCGTTAACATTGCATCTACCGCCTTCCACAACTGTATATTTCTACTATATAATAGAACTGACCACTAAGAAATGGTCAGATTCTAACCAAATAAAAAGACAGTTAACGAGGTCGGTCATGCTGAATCTTAACCTTTCAACGGATATGTCCCGCCCGCTCTATCTGCAGCTGTACACGCAAATCCGGGACCAAATACGCAGCGGTACGCTGGCGTATGAATCGAGGCTGCCTTCCGTCAGGTCGCTGCAGCTTCAGTTCAATATGAGCAAAACGCCGATTGAAACGGCCTATCAAATGCTGGTGACAGAAGGCTATGCCATCAGCAAGCCGCGATCAGGTCTCTATGTCAGAAGGGGGTTCGAGCATGAACGCGGGCTTGCGCAGGATCCCGATCCCGGTTCAAGCCCTGTTATGCCCGGAGACAAGCCTGCGCATGGTTCAATCCCCCCCAATCCTGCAGCTTCTCTACGGCCGAGGGACAACTACCTCGTCGACTTCCGGGTGTCCTTGACGGATGAACCGTCCTTTCCGGTTCGCACCTGGAAGAAGATGCTTCAGACGGCCTGGGACACTTCATTCGGGCGTATATCCAAGTATGGGAATCCCATGGGCGAGTACTCATTCCGCACGGTGCTGGCAGCGTATTTAAGGAATTTCCGAGGCGTCGTTTGCAGGCCGGAACAGATCGTCATCGGCACCGGCATCGCCTATTCGATGGGCCTTCTCGCCAAGCTTTTCCCCCGCGACCTGCCGATTGCCTTCGAGGATCCCGGGTATGCGCCGGTCCAGGAGCCCTTTCGCCATGCCGGCTTCGAGACGCTGCCAATCCCCGTTCATGCCGCAGGCCTATCGCTCGAGCATCTGTACGGCAGCGAGGCGCAGGCCGTATACGTCACCCCGTCGCATCAATACCCAACCGGCTGTGTCATGCCCTACGCCGAGCGGGAGCAGCTGCTGCATTGGGCTGCGTCGCGCAGCGCCTACATTATCGAAGACGACTACGACAGCGAATTCCGCTATCATGGCAAGCCCATTCCATCCCTGCAAGGACTGGATCGCCATGCGCGCGTCATCTATATCGGGACGTTCTCCAAAGCGTTCACGCCCGCTCTTCGCATGAATTACATGGTGCTGCCGAGCGGTTTACTTAGCCAATTGAAGGAAAGGAAACATGTGCTGTATGCCCCGTCCAGCGTCGATCAATTGGCCATGCAATATTTTATCGAGCAAGGCCACTGGTTCCGCCATATTCGCCGGGTCCGCAGCGTGTACAGAAGAAAGCATCACAAGCTTATCGGTCTGCTGAATGAAACGTTCGGTCCGCACATCACAATTACCGGACACAGTGCAGGACTGCATATCCAAATGACCGTAAAAACGACGTACACCTCCCAGGATTTGGTCAAGATGGCGGCGAATGAACGCATCCGGGTGTATGATTCGCTGGAGATGCAATCGGGGGACCCTGCCCCGGGGTTTCCACAAATTTATATCGGCTTTGGCGGTTTAAGCGAGACGGAGATCGAATTGGGGATACGTCATCTTCACAAGGCTTGGGGCCCCTGTTGGTCCATCCAATAGAAAAGGCAGGCGGGACTCTGGGTAAGAGTTCCTGCCTGCCGGTTCGGTGCGGTGATTCCGTTATTTGGTTACGACAAGTTCTTGATGTCTGGAAATGACAATATCCATAATGCGTCTGTAAATTTCGGATGTATACGCCGGATTGATGCCGCTCTCTTCAGAGAGTTGGCGAATTTTCCGGAACTGCTCGGATTCGCGGCCGGGATCCTGGGCATGCAGCTGATTCTCCGCTTTGTAGATACCGACTTCCTCTGTGCATTGAAATCTTTGGGCTAATAGCTTTATAATTTGCTGATCGATTTGATCGATTTCGTTTCTCAATTGGTCTAGTCTTGTCATCTGAATGTACCTCCACATTTCATCCTGTGCTTCATCGCTTTTATGTAATAAAGGAATGGTATGATTCTAACAATATCATATCCTTGATTCTATTAGCAATAGGAGGCTGCTAGTTACAAGATTGCCCTCGTTCCGATGACCACGGTGGCATCCATATCCTCGGAGCTGACCACCTGCGGCGTCAGCCCGTTGTCTGCAAAGATTCCGGCGGTGTACGGCGCCTGCTGCTCGCTGGTTTCGACGAGCAAATACCCGCCGGGCGCCAGCCAGCGCAAAGCCTCGGCAGCGATCCGCCGCTGAATATCAAGCCCGTCGACGCCGCCGTCCAGCGCTGTGCGCGCCTCGTGCTCGCGGGCTTCGGCGGGCAGGCGCCTGATCGCGTCCGTCGGCACGTACGGCGCGTTCGCCACGACGACGTCGATGCGCCCGCGCAGCGCTGCCGGCAGCGGGGCGAAGAGATCGCCTTCGTACACTTGGCCGCAGACGGCTGCCGCATTGCGGCGGGCACAGCGCACCGCCGCCGGGTCAATATCGACGCAGTGCAGCTCGATGCGTTCCATGGCGGCGGCCAGCGCCACCCCTAATGCAGCTGTGCCGCAGCATAGGTCGAGCACAACGTCCCCCGGCTTCGCGCAGCCGATAGTCTGCCGGAGCAGGAACTCCGTCCGGTAACGGGGGACGAACACGTGCGGGTCCACCGCAATCCGGCGCCCGCCGAATTCCACCCAGCCGATGATGTGCTCGATCGGCAAGCCGGCAGCCCGCCGGTTCGCCATGTCGTCAAGCTCGTCCGCATCCCGTGCGGCTGCCATGAGCAGCCGGCACTCCTCCTCGGCGTACACACACCCGGCAGCCCGAAGCTTGGCCGTTACCCGGGCAAACAACCTCTCCCTATTCGCGTCCTCGAGACGCCTGAACTCGCTCACAGGAATACCGCCAGCGTTCCGCCTGCGGCTCCGGCCAGCACGACAATCCATGGCTGCACCTTCCAGAAGACAAGCAGGACAAATAATATAGAAGCCAGCACGAAGTCCGCAGGCGCTAGAATCGCCGACGTCCATAACGGATGATAGAGCGCCGCCAGCAGAATGCCGACCACCGCTGCGCCGGTTCCGGCTAGCGCCCCTTGCGCTTTGGCGCTGCTGCGCAGCGAATTCCAGAAAGGCAGCGCACCTACGATCAGCAGGAATGCCGGGAGGAAAATAGCGACCGTCGCGATCGCCGCACCTGCCCACCCGTCTGCCACTCCTCCCAAGTAGCTGGCGAAGGTGAACAAGGGACCGGGCACGGCCTGCGCAGCGCCGTAGCCGGCGAGGAAGTCGGCTTTCGAGACCCAGCCTGCAGGCACGACCTCCCGTTCCAGCAGCGGCAGAACGACATGCCCCCCGCCGAAAACTAGCGAGCCGGACCGGTAGAAGCTGTCGAACAAGGACAGCCAATCCGCCGTTACGACTTGACGGAGCGCCGGCAGAAGGACTAGCAGCCCGAAAAAGGCCGCCAAGCATATCGCTCCGAAACGGCGGGAAACCGGAATGCTTAATGTCGTCGGGGCCGCCATCGCTTGATTGCTGTAAAACAGGATGCCGGCAATACCGGCAAGCACGATAAGCAGAATCTGACTGAAAGCGGTTTGCCACATGAGCGTCACCGCTGCGGCGGCGATGGCGATCGTTATTCGGGTGCGATCCGGTGTCAGCTTCTGCCCCATGCTAACGAGCGCTTGGGCGACAACGGCAACGGCGACAATCTTCAGACCATGGATCCAACCCGAATTGCCGATATCGGCGCCGTGCAGCAGCATGGCAAACAGGAACAGCGCGATGGCCGAAGGGAGCGTGAACCCGAGCCATGCGGCCAAACCGCCAAGCATCCCTCCGCGGATCAACCCGATGGCCATGCCAAGCTGGCTGCTCGCAGGGCCGGGCAAGAACTGGCATAGTGCGACGAGATCCCCATAGCTGCTTTCGTCCATCCATTTGCGGCGGCGAATGTATTCATTATGGAAGTAACCCAGGTGAGCAATAGGTCCCCCGAACGAAGTAAGTCCGAGTTTGGTAGAAACCGCCAAAATTTCCAGCAGCGTTCCGGCTTTGCTCTTGCCTGTCGGCTGGCTTCCGACATCTTTCATTTCCATCATTATCAGCTCCCAGCTTCTGCGAAATGACACAAAAAAGAGCGGGCTCTTCTAGCACCCACTCTCTAAGTATGCCACTCTATCACCCGGCTGCATAGTCTATCTACCAAAATTCGCTCGTGACTGATCACCATAACGCCGGCACGCTGCCGTTCGGCCCATCTGACCACCGCTTGCCAGATCTGCGCCTGCGTGATCGCATCGAGCATCGTCGTCATTTCATCGGCAATCAGATAGCGTGTTCCGGAGCTTAGCGCCCTCGCCACACAGATCCGCTGCAGCTCTCCTCCGGACAGCTCGCCCGGATAACGGGTCAGCCAATCCGCCTCGACAGCGAGCTCGGCGAGCAAGCCGGCGTCCAGGCCGCCCGCTTCGGCGAGCGTGCGCTGCAGCTTCCAGCGCGGATTGACCGCCTGCTCCGGGTGCTGCAGCACCAACTGCACGGGATTGCGCTCGCCCGCGGTGAGCTGCTTGCCGTCGCAGGTGATCGTCCCCTCCCGGGGACGAAGGTGACCTGCCAGCAATTTCCCGAGCGTCGACTTCCCGCAGCCGCTCCGTCCGACAAGACCGATGATCTCCCCGGCCTCCAAGCGAATATCCGTATTCCGGATCACCCATGACGCTTGGTCATAGCGATACCCTAACGCTTTCCCCTCAAGTGGCATGATGACACCTCACTTCGCCGTTTCTTACCGCCCGCATGTCCGGGACCAGCGCCAGGCATTGCGCGGTTGCCTCCGCACAGCGCGGTGCGAACGCGCAGCCCGCCTGCGGCGCATCCGGCAGCGGCTGTGCGCCGGGCAGCGCTGCGAACCGTCTGCTTGGCAGCGCGTTCCACAGCGCTTTCGTATAAGGGTGGCGCAGCCCTTCCCCTTCTCCCGCGAAATCGCGCGTTCGGGCCGTTTCCAGCACGGTTCCCGCATAGAGCACCGCGATCCGGTCCGCGACGGATAAGGCGGCCTCGATATCATGCGTAATCAGCATGACGGCGCAGCCTTCATCCGCCAATTGGCGGAAGCGGCCCAACGTTCCGGCCATCGCAGGCGCATCCAGGCCCGGCGTCGGCTCATCGGCGATGACCAAGCGGGCCCCGCTTACCGTGGCCGTGGACACGAGCACTTTGCGCGCCATGCCGCCCGATAGCTGGAACGGGAACCATTGGGCCACGATATCCGCCAGCTGGTATTTGCGGAAAGCGTTCACCTGCAGCTCCGCAGGGTCGCCAAGGCGGGCGGCTTGCCGCACCTGCTCTCCGACACGCATGAGCGGGTCCAAGTACTGGACGGATTGCGGGATCAGGGCAATCTCTCTGCCGCGCAGACGGCGCTGTCTCGCGGCGGTCAATGCTTCGCCTTTGAACGCAATGCAGCCCGTCACCTCGGCATTTCCGGGGAGAATGCCCAGAATGGCATGCGCCAGCAAGCTTTTGCCGGAGCCGCTGGAGCCTACAACCGCCACAATTTCACCGGCCTGAAGCGACAATTGAAGATTATGGATGACATTCGTATGCACCTGCCGCAGGCTCCGGTCATACCGGCTGAAACGAACCGAAAGATCCCGAATGTCCAGCATCGGTCATTCCCCTTCCGTCTGGTTTTTATTGTTCATGCGCATGCCTGGGGTCGACCCACTGCTTCAAGTTCTCTCCAAGCATGGCAATCGCACGTACGAGCAGTAATAAGCATAATCCGGGAAACAAAGCCAGCCACCAGAGACCGGAAGACAGATAGCGCATCGACTCCGATAAAATAATGCCGATCGCCGGCTCGTGCGGCGATAAGCCCATCCCGATGAACGTGATCGAGGCCTCGTGGAGAATCGCATGCGGCACGATCAGAATCATGCCGACCAAGAGCTGCGGCAGCAGATGAGGAAGCATGTGCCTGGTCGCGATCCACCAGCTGGATCGGCCGAAATTGCGGGAGATGGCGATATACGGTGAAGCCTTAAGCTGCATGACCTCGGCCCGAATCACCCGGGATAAGCTCGGCCAATGCGTCAAGGCGACACCGATCACGATGCCTTTGGCCCCTCCGCCCAGCACGAAGGCAATTAAGAGGAGTGTCACCAAATGAGGCACACTGAGGAATAAATCCGTCAGCCAGCTGACGGCACGGTTGACCGTCCTCCCGAGCGTCGCGGCGGCAAGTCCCATCAGGCTTGCAATAACTACGCTGGAGGCCCCGGCCGTCAGCCCGATCCCCAGACTGAGCGTAAGTCCTTTGATCGTCCGTGTCAGCATATCCCTGCCGAGCCAATCCGTCCCGAACGGATGCTGTGCCTGCGGCCCCAAGTTGCGCTGCCCCAGATCCGTGCTTAGCCCGGAAGCATCCAGCCATACGGACGCTGCGACAATAGCGCCAAGCAGGAGCAGGGCAACCGCCGATGTGAGAAGCAGCTTATGCCGGTAGTGAAGCTTCATGAGCGCCCGTTCGGCGCGCTGTGATTGCTTCATGACCGCCTGCCTGCTTTCATTCTCGGATCAATCAAGCGGTAGATGAGATCCGCAGCCGTATTCCCCGTATAGACGAATACCGCGCTGAACAATACGATGCCAAGCAGCAACGGGATATCGCCGCGCAGCCCCGCTTCGACGGCAGCCTGCCCTAATCCGGGATACGAGAACACCTGCTCGGCGAGGACCGCGCCGCCGAATAGTTCGCTGAACGAAGCGAACTGCAGCGTAATCGCAGGCATCGCCACGTTACGAAGCCCGTGCCGCCAGAAAATAGTGAACCCCTGCTCGCCCCGGGCTTTGGCAAACAACCAGTACTCCTTGTCCATCACATCCAGCAGCTTCTCTCTCGTATGCAGCGCAATCGCTGCAATTCCTGTGACGCTTAGCGTCAGCGCCGGCAGCAGCATATGCCGCACGCGGTCGATGAATTGCACATGATCCGCCGTGACGCCCGCGGGAACGGCAAGCCCGACCGGCAGCCAGCCGAGCCATACGGAGAATAGGAGCATCAGCAGCAGTCCCACCCAGAAGGTTGGCGTTGACGACAGCGTGTAGCAATACCACCGGATCAGCTTATCGAGCCGCGTATTTCGGTTCATCGCTGCAAGTACGCCGGCAGTGAATCCGATGAGTCCAGACAGCAGCCATGCAGCCCCCATAAGCGCTAGAGATGCGGCGAACCTCTCGCCGATCACCTCAAGCACAGGCCGTCTATAGATCATAGACGTTCCCATATCCCCGCTTGCCACAGCCGTCAGCCAGTTCCAGTAACGGGCGAGCGGCGGATCGTTCAATCCCCAGTATTGCATGATCGCCTCTCGCTGCTCCGCGCTGACCCGCAGCATATCGGCTCCTACATAAGCCTGAACAGGGTCGATCGGGGACAAATGTACGAGCATGAACGAAATCGCACTTACCGCGAACAGCAAGCCTATGAGACCGAACCCTCTGCGAATTAAGATTTCCATCGCCATTCCTCAATGTTATCCGTGACCGGCCAGCCGTGGCCGTGCGGATGAATCTTCTGCTTGCCGACATCCAATCCGGCTTTGACCAGATACAGATGGTCCATATTAACCAGCCATGTCCAAGGCGCATCGCCTTTGGCGCTCAGCCCTGTTGCACCGTCCCATTGGGCTTTCTTCCAGTAGGACCAGGCCTCCTGTTCGCCCGTCGCCCGCAGAGCCTTCGTCATGTAATCTTCAACCATGGAGTTGCTGTAATAGCCTGGGTTGTAATACTCGACGCCGCCGAATTTACTGCTATAGACATTGTACATTTCTAGCGGATCATGACTTCCCCAGCCCAAAAGAACCGGATTCGCATGCATCAGCATTTCAATCTCGCTCCAGCTCTTCCCCTCCGCTTGGACCTTAATCCCCAAGGGCTTCAGCATATCCGCCGACGCAATCGCCAGCGATTGCCGCGTGAAGTCGCTGGACGGATAAAGCAGGCTGAACTCGGCTTTCAAGCCTCCTTGTTCCACAATCCCGTCGCCGTCCGTATCGTGCCAGCCGTTATCGGCAAGCAGCTTAATCGCCGCCGGCATATCGGCATCCGGAATGACAGCCTCCGGATTGAACCAAGGAAGCCCGTCATTCAGCGTGTAGGCCGGCGTTCCGTGCCCTTCCAGCACGCCTTGCACCAGCGCTTTCCGGTCCAGCGCGAGATTGATGGCTTGGCGAATAGCCCTATCTGCCGTAACATCATTGCCGATCGGATAGCCTTCCTTCGTTTTTCCGCCGGACTTCACATAAGGAAACATGATGCCGCGGTTGTCCACGGTCCTCGCGGCGATCAGTTCCATCCCGCTCACCGCTTGCTTGCTGAATGCAGCCGGTATGGCCGCCATATCGACCGTTCCCGCCTTCGCAGCCGCGAATGCCGCATCTTCGCCAAGGAAGAGGAACGTGAGCTTTTGGAAAAAAGGCTTCGTCCCGTAATAGTTCTCGTTCGCTTCCACAATCAGCTGCTGCCCTCTATCCCACTGAACCAATTTGTAAGGGCCGGAGCCGATGGGCTTCATCGCATACTCCTTCCCATGCGCATGTTTGGGAACAATCCCCGTAGACACGAGCATCTGGGCAAAAGTCGATTGCGGTTCCTTCAATGTAAACTTCACGGTCAGCTCATCTGGCGCTTCAACGCTCCGGACATTGCTCAGATCGACCGACGAACCGCTTGCCGCCGCCGCTTGGTACGTATACTGCACATCTGCGGATGTAACAGGCTTGCCATCACTAAACTTCGCTCCTTGGCGAAGCTTCACGGTCCAGACGGTACCGTCCGCGCTTACCTCGTATCCCGTCGCCAAATCGTTCGTGATGTTCATCCCGCTATCCCGTTTCAACAGCGTGCTCTGAAACAACGGCGATCCATAGCGACCCCACCCTGTTGTGGGATCGAAACCGGTCTCCGGCTCGCCCCCGATAGCGAGCACCAGCTCTGTTTTCGCGCTATGTGCGGTCTGGGCCGTCGGAGTTGTCTGTGCGCTTGGCTGCGGCTGCGGCTTATCCGACTTACAGGCCGTTAGGCCAATAGCAAGCGCCAATGCCATGGAAAGTGCAGCCCATCTTTGTTTCATCCGTCTTCCCCCTTTTTCCAATGTTAACGTGTGCAGTAACACGATTTTATCAAATAGTAACACAGCAGAAGGGTTATGTCATCCAGAATTTACATGCATAACGGGGGGCAGACGGGTTATGTTATCCAACCAGAATTCACATGCATAACGGAGGGCAGACGGGTTATGTCATCCAGAATTTACATGCATAACGGGGGGCTTCCCCGTGTGTCGGGGACTTAGCTGAGCACGATGTTATTCGACCGCACAGCCGTCACCGAACAGGTCCGCCCCGGCACTCCCCTCCAGATTCTATATGAAAAATCATATACATATTGCACAAAGAGGGAAAAATCCTTAATTGTATATGAAATATAGAATACAATCTGGCTTTTTACCGATAATCCAGGAATTGTATTCGAAAAATCATACAGACTGTAAAAAAAGACTTCCCCGAGCCATATAAATGGCTCAATGGAAGTCCTTGCCGTCAATGGTGCCTATTGACTTCGTCCCGATCCAAACCTACTTCTCCGAAAACGAGTAGATGGATTTGGCCGAGAATGTTGCTGTAAACGAGCCGCCCGACAAAGCGACATCCGCCATGTTGTTGAGATTATCCGTGGCGCTCGTCTTGAGCTTGCTCGCAGCCGCAGAGGATGTGCCGAACCCGCTCACGGTTGCCGTGATGTCGGAGCTAGACGTATTCACGACAACAAGCTGCGCTTTGCCTGTGGAATTGATCTTGGTGGCAACGGCCAGCAGCGAGGGATGGCTGGACACCGCCCCGATTCGCACGTACCCCGGACGCATCACACGGCTGAAGTTGCCCATGGCATACAACACCTTACTCGTGGCATACGTGCCGCTGCTCGTATTCAAATTGATCAGCTGCTGGGCCAAACTTTCATCCTTGCCGACGCTCCACCAGTACAGATACCCTCTTGCCCCATTCATGCCGCCGGCTGTCAACGCCCGGTGGATGTTGGCCGCCAGGTCGACAGCCTGCTGGTTATCGTA
Source organism: Bacillus sp. 3255 (assembly GCF_031456485.1). NCBI lineage: Bacteria > Bacillati > Bacillota > Bacilli > Caryophanales > Bacillaceae > Bacillus > Bacillus sp. 3255. The sequence continues at coordinate 13,821 of NZ_JAVDUS010000030.1, read as the reverse complement.
TGCCGCATCGCCGGGATTCCAAAGATTGTTGCTCTCGTCCTTGAAATTATATTCCGTCATCAGCTTCGGCTTGGTTTCCTCGTACAACGCAGCATTGTTATTACCGTAATTATGGTAAGCTATATAATCCAGTTTGCTTTCATTAGCCGGCATATTGTTCAGAAAATTCATCGCTACATTCTCCGAGGTCGCCTCCGGAGCCGTAAGTTTGACCTGCGGCCTTACACCTTTGGCGGTCAGGGCCGTATCCAAATAGCCGACGAAGCTGTCCATCTCCGCATTGAAATAGCGGGCTGTCGCCCATTGCGCATTCTCGTAATCAGCTTCATTCTGGATGCTGAGCCATTTGATATTGTAGCCGAAGTCATTCCTATACTTCTGCACCCATCTCGCCAAGTAATTGGCGTAGTCGGTATAGCGCGCCGCCAGCAGATGGCCGCCCTTCACGGTTCCCGTATCCTTCATCCAGGATGGCGGACTCCAGGGAACCGCATAGAATTGCATGGGACTGTACCGCGCAAGCGCTTGATCCGCGAACCAGCGCTGATGCGCATCGGTGGTCCAATCCTCGGTGCAGCCGTTCCAGCCGCAATACGAAATCTCGACTCCCGAGGAATCTTCGCTGGGCTTGAACGGATTAATCTCCCATCGGACAACGGTGAGTCCCGCATTGGAACCGCTGTTAAGAAACAGCTTGTCGAGGATTTCATTTTGGACGGCCGTACTCATACCGGTTTGCAGGTCGTATACCGGTTTATTGGCCGCTGCCCCGAAGCCGTCAATAGTTTGGTATGTCGTACTCTTGGTTAACACAATGGTTTCGGCGGCGGCGGCGACGGGAAGATTCAGCGTATAGCTTGCAACGAACCAAACAACAGCGAGAAGACTAATAGAACGTCCGCTTAATCTCAGCTTATTCAATCTCATTATTCACTCCTTGTTTGCCATGCTGCCTCCCCGGCCGCGCGTTACCAGTGAGGATACCCAAATTGTAAGCGCGCTCAAACCGTTTCGTCTATAGTCATTAACGTACCAATTCCAGCTTGTTCGATAGCGGAACCGGCAGGGTCTCGTCTTGCCAATCCAACTTGTCTACGACAAAGACACGAACGTTATAATTCGTATTATCCGGATCAGCCACATCGAAGTGTCCCGTAAGCCGGCCGGCCGAAGTGATATCGCTCTCCAGCGCCACATGGGCGACAGGCGTCGTCCCTTTCACCAGCTGGAAGTAAACGACCTCCGTTCCGGCATGGTCGGCTGCTCCCGCTGCGGGCGCAACATCGACGCTCGCGCTCAAGCCATGCGTTCGGATCAGCGCACCATTCTGCGTAACGGTGAAAGGCTTCTCTGCGCCAGGCCCAGGCCCAGGCTCTGGCTCCGTATCCTCCGCAATTTCGGCGACGAGGAAATCATCGATTCTGGCCGCTTGATTCGCTACCCGAATCCCCGCTTTGCCTTGCGTCAAGGCCGGCGGGTTGGATGGGAACAGCGCGCCGTTATCCGTCTCGTCGAAAATCAAATTGTCATCGACGTATCCTTGGATGCGATTGCCGTCCACAACCAATCTCAACTGGTACCAGTTGCCGACGATATAAGGGTACGGAATTTTTTTGCTGTCCAGCTCCTTGATGGTTCCGTTCACAATGCGACCCAGTGCCATATAACCTGTACTGCCTCCCGGCAACCCGTTGGTGCCGTTATGAATCCGCAGCATATAGAAGTTTTTGCCGTCGTCCGACGCCCTGGCGATGACGCCAGGCAGCGAGGTGCCGACCTGAGCCTTCACTCTTGCTCTCACTTCATAATTCGTCCATGCGCTCTGGCCGACCGTGAAAGCCATGGAAGTCGTCGTATATTTCTCCAGCACCTTGCCCTGGTCTTCGTCCGCAATCCGCAGATGAGAGGCGGCCCCGTTCGGCGATGCCCCGTTGCTCCAGCCGGCAGCGCTATCTTGATTAAACTGTCCGTTCTCGAAGTTCTCTTCGTACAAAATCGTTCCAACCGGCGCTTCCGGATTCGCTTGGATATGCAGCGTATACGCCGTCATCGTGCCCGCCTCCGAGGTGACCAGCACTTTCGCGATCCCGGTCCCATTCGTTAGAACAGCGTCCGTAATTTGCGTCCTCGCCACATTGCTTGCCGTCGGCACGGCCTCCACGACTTTCACGTAGCCGGTTCTGGACGGAACTTGAATGTGATATTCCGTTTGCCCCGGAACAAGCGCAATGCTCGTTTCCGGCAGCTTTTGCCCCGGAGCCGTCAGCTTGTCGGTAATGACCGAGAGCCTTAACGAGCTAAGCGTCGTATCCGAGCTAGCCTGCCGCAGCGTCAGCGTATAGTAGTTGGCTCCGCTGCCTTCGTTGGATAGAGCGGCAAGTGTGAATTTCTTCTCTTGTCCCACCCTGTCAAATGTCACCGTCCCGGACGCAGGCGCAACGGCGGCATTCGCCGTACCGTACACCGCCCCCGTTATGTTCACGGTGCTGGATGAAGAAGGCACCAGAACCGTGTAATGGTTAATCCGTGGATCGAAGCCTTGGATGGTCACGCCATTCACGGCAATATCGCCGAGCAGCGGAACAATCGGGTACACCTTCACATCGTCGAAATCAGCGAGCGCTTCATGGCTTCTCAAACCGAATTTGCCGCTGGTCCGGCCTGTATCCGTACTCTCAACGACCTTGACGCCGTCGATATAGCCTGTGATCGTACTGCCGGCAAGCTCCAGATTCAGCTTATACCATCTGTCGGAAGCAATGTTGTAAGGCAGGTTGTAAGAGGCAAGCACGGTCGCCGTTCCGTTAATGCGTTTCTCCAACACCGCCTGTTGGACGGTGCCTGATCGAATCATTTTGAAATAATAATGGCTGTTATACGTGCTCGCTCTTGCCAGCAACCCCATCTGCACATTGCCTTGGTAAGCGCTATTAGCCACCTTGACCCGGGCTTCCACGCCGTAATCCTTCAAATCTTCCCCGAAAATCGCAAAACTCGGCGTTGCTCCATACACGTTAACCGGTTGGACGTACGTATTGTTATATACGCTATCCGTAATCGTTGTCCAAGGCGTTGCTGCACTGCTGTATCCCGTCATCGTCCAGGAGGACAGATCCCGTTCCCCGGCGGTTTCGAACGCATTCTTGTACATCGCTTCCGCAAAAACCTTCACCTCGTCGATCGAGAGCGGCCCGTCGTAAGTGGAACCGGTTACCGTCAGCTTGACGTACCGGGCCTTACCGCCGAACCATTCAAGACTGTTCCCAGGCGATGGGACATAGTCCGGCGAGGTCTTATCGACAGCTGCGGTGTATGAGCTGCCATCCAGGCTTGTCGATATGGCATACCGGAATCCTCGGGAAGCGCTGTTCGTCCAATCGATTTGCATTCCGGCCAAATGGTACGCTTTGCCCAGATCCACGACGACCGACTGCGGATAGGTACTGCTCGCAGCGATGGCAGATGTCTCGCTGCTGCCGTCGACGAGATTCGAGCCGCCGCTCATCCCCGGGGAAACAGTAACCGTTTTGCCTGCGGAAACAATATTCTTGATGCTGGGGTCAACCGCTTCAAGCTCGATGAGCATAACGGCATTTTTCTCAAGCGTTTGTCCCAGTACGATTTCATCCGCTGCATTCACAATCGATTCCTCAACGATCTGCAGATCGTCCGTTTTGTTGTACGCATAATTGCTGTGCGTTTCGTCAACTACATAGGTCTTGTATCGCACGCTTTTCCCTTGAAAGCCTGCCGGAAGATTGGTCACATGCACATTGACATTGGAAGATACGGTGCCATCGCCCTGCTTGTTCCATACCATCATCGTCGCCTTGGTGTCGCTATTCTTGGTGGCGAGCATCCGGGTACCGTAGATATCCGTACTTCCGCCTGTCGTCTTCACGCGTGTATCCCCGAGCCGGGCGAACATCCTCATCGTATTGAAATACGGTGTATAGAACGTTTTGCCGAGCACTTCGTAATAATTCAGCTTATCTCCCGTTCCGATCAGTTGGAATGTATTGATGTCGGCGTTGCCCCACTTGATATCTACTCTTGCGATTGCCAGAGCGGAAGGCCCCAAGTCGAATTTCAGCCAAGTCCAGTAGTCCGCCTGTGTGAACTGCGTCGAATCGTCCTGGTCCGTGACCGCTGCGATATTGGGATCATTAGCCGGGTTAGGAATCGGAATCGGCTCTCCTTGGCTGTCAAAGAACCGGATTTCCTTGATTTTCATCGGCTTGGATGAAGATGCGGACTCCCGCCAACCGCGCAGATTAAGGTATTGAAGCGGCTTGTCATTGCGGCTGGTAAAGGTTTGCCAGTTCGACGTATCTCCGTTGCTGAGTGCATAATCGACGTCGAACTGGTTTTTGAAGTAGGCGTTCAGCGTATGCACGGCCACCCAGTTCATCGGGATGTCTGTTCCTCCGCGCGCGTAGAAATAAGCCGAATCCGTCATAAAGGCCGCTTGCTTGGCAAGGCCTACATTGTTCGTCGCATCGCTCAGCCCGCCGCCGCCTTTCCAGCCGTACTCGCTTACGATCGTGATCGCATTCGGGTAATACTGGCGCAAGTAATTCTTCATTTGAATTTCCTGCGTTTCGTTCATGCGGACATCCTCTTGATAGCGGTGCCAAGATACGAAATCGACTTGATAGCCGTTCGCATAGCTGATGTCGACGAACTGCTTCTGCTTCTCGAAATTGTATCCGGACAGCACGGGCCCGCCGACCTTCAGCGACTGACCGGCAAGACCTTGCGTATTCACCCATTTGACAGCCTCGGACATGCCTTGGTACATCCGCATGTAGCCGGGAATATCGTCCTTCACATGTCCGTAAAAGGCAGGCTCCAGATTCGGCTCATTGCCTACCTCGATGTATTCCAGCTTCGGATTTTTCGTCTTGAGCGTATAAATGATTTTCTTCATCGCCTTATCGAATTCCGGCCAGTTCATTTCCGTTTCCCCGGCGATCAATCTGTTCTTGGCCGGGTTGGCATCGCCTCCGTACGAATAAGCAAGCGAGATCAAGAGCGACTCCGAGAATTGCGACATGAAATCGTACGTTTCCTTACGGGCGCTGAGCAAGTCGGGATTGTCGGCGTTGCGCGGATCGTCGATCGAATAAGCCAAATAGTCGCCGTTCGCTGCATCTTTATTGTAGTACCAGTTGATTTTCACGAAATCGCGTACGACTTTCGTCTTCAGCCCCTTCAGTTCATCCACGACGTGGACCGGCAGCGGGGTATAGTTCGTATTGTTGAATTGCTCCGTGCGGACCAGCGGTCCTTCCGACACCGCATAATCCGCCTCGAGCTCGATGCCCGCCGCCTGAGCGGGCTGTGGCGCGAGACCGGCGGCGGCTGCAGCCAGCAAAGCGGCTGCCGTCCATACTGCGCATATCTTTTTCAGCTTAATCAGCATTCGTTATAACCCCCTTGTTTGACTATAAATCCGATACAGCATGACGGCCGCTTCGGCTCTGCTCGTGCTCCGCTGCGGGTGCAGGAAGCCGCCGCTGCCTTCGATGTAGCCGGAGGCAAGAAGCGCCTGCACGGCAGCTGCCGCATACGCCGATACTTGATCGGCATCCTTGAATGGGGCTGCTGAGGCGGCGGTTCCTGAACCTTGGGGCTTGTTAGCAAGACCGAGCGCTCTCGCCGTAAGCGCCATCATTTCCTGCCTGGAAATGTCTTTATCCGGCTGGAACAGGTTTTTGCCCGAACCGTCGGCGATACCTAATTTACGAGCAATGCCCAGCGCCTCATAGTAATAATCGTCAGGATGAATATCGTTGAAATTTTCCTCGAAAGAAGCGTACAAGCCTAGCGTTCTTACCAGCAGCAGAACGAAGTCCGCACGTTTGACCGCAGCTTCCGGCACGAACGCATCGTCTGTCACCCCAGTCACGATACCTTTGGCGGCGAGCGCTTCCACTTGCTTCTTGGCCCAGGGGTAGCCGGACAAGTCACTGAACGACTTCACGGCATAGACGACGGCATATTGGCTGAAGTGCGGTGTCTTGAACGTAACCGTATCGGTTTCAGCGTCATAATTGCCGCTTGTCACGGGAGCCGCATTCCCTTTGCTGTCGATGTGCCAAACGGTGATGCCGTCCGGATTGCTCAGCTCCGCAGGCGCAGCGTCGTACGGGATGGAGATCACGGCCGGGGCATCCGGATTCGACCAAGCGACCGGATGGCCATCCAGCATCACGCTCACATCAATCAAGGGGCGGCCGCCGATTGCGGACTTGACCTTCTCCGGCAGCGCATCTTTGCTTGCCAGCGTGATTGTGAATGTCACCTGTTTCACACCCGCTGCTTCGTCCGGCTTGAACATGCCGCCTGCCAAGAGCAGACGGCCGGTCTCCGTCCGGATCTCCAGCTTGCTTCCCGGAACGCCCGCTGTCAGGAAGGAGACCGGCAGCGTAATCTCGTAGCCGGAAGCGCCCTCCGTGTGCTGTACTTCCAGAATCACCTTCGGAGAAGACGACGCCTTGCCTGCTTCGTCGTAAGCGGACTGGATCTCCGCTTGCCCTACGGCTGCTCTGGCCAATCCGGATGCGTCCGGCTTGCCGGCAGGGAGCACCGCCAGCTTGACGGTGCCGCCTGCGGATGGGCTCGTTGCCTCTCCAGACCCGTGACTGCCGTTATTTCCGTTGTTATTTCCGTTATTTCCACCGCCACTGCTGCCACTGCTGCCGTTGCTGCCGTTGCCGCCATTACCGCCTCCGGCTTCACCGCCACCGGCTTCACCGCCACCGGGGCCCGGACCTGGTCCAGGCTCTGAACCCGGTCCGGGCTCCTCAGGGCGGTCCTTCGCTGCGACCTCAAACGCCGTTTCGGCCCAATCCCTCCCTGCGCCCGCCTTCACCGTATACGTACCGGCAGGACTATCGGCAGGCAGCGTCACCGTCTTGCCCGCGCGCAGCTGCTCCTTGCTCAGCTGATCCATTTCCAGCATCGTCTCATTCGGACGCAGAATGAGCACCACGACCTCCTCCAAGCTTGTCGTTCCTTGAACGACGAACATATCGCCCTGTTTCTGAGGCGCGATGGAGGCAAGCATGGTCGACGGTACAGCAGCGAACACATGGTTGAACGAACACAGACTCGCAACCAGAACTGCCATGCATGCTATTCGCCTTATCAATCGACTAATCCCTCTCTTTCCAATGCAAATAATAGGTTATTAAACAAGGCATACCGAAGAGACCGCCTTTCCTCGTCTCGCCACGTACAGGTAAGCGCTTTCGGCATGTCCTTATAAGAGGGTCTTCAGATCCCTCCCCCTCGTCGAGCGGGGACCCGAAGACCGCCTGTTACCTTTCCGGCTTCCCCCGATACTGTCCGGGAGTTATTCCCTCCATCTTGCGGAAGTACCGGATGAAATTAGCCGGATTGTTATATTTCAGCTTGTCAGCGATATCCGTCACCGTCATATTCGTATCGCGTAACCAACGTTTTGCCATATGAAGACGGTATTGGGCCAAATAGTCGGCGAAATTGATGCCCGTTTCTTGACGAAACACACGGCTGATATACTGCGGATGATAATTGATTCGGGCCGCACACTTCTCAAGCGTCAAATCGGTATCGAACTCGTCCTCGATCAACCGTTTCACCTCATCGGATATCGTGCGGAACTGCGTATCCCTTGACTGCTCCAGCAGCCGGACGCTAGGCTCGATAATTTGTTCGAAGAACCAGGCTTCAATGTCTCGGGGCGCGTGCAGATGAAGCAGGTCGTCGAACAACGACCGCTCCCTCTCGTTCAATTCATACAACGATATGCCTGAATCCTGCAGCAAGCGGATCAAATCGACCAGCAGCCGAACCAAAGACAGCTGATAATCGTTGTGGCTGCCGGCGGATTGCGAGGCATTCGCAATAAATACAGCCAATGCCTCCTGCGCACGAGCCGGTTCGAACGATTGAATCGCATCGATGAGCTGTGCAGCGGATTCTTTGGGATAATGAACGTCCTTGCTTTTATTAGGCTGCACGTCCTCGATGAACAATGCCGCCTCCCTCCCGAGCTGAACGCGGTATTTCAAGGCTGCCACACACTCCGCATAGCCTTGCTCGGCATCCATCCAATGCGCGAAGCTTCGGCTGATTCCGACGCTGGCTTCGATGGACAAGTACCGCTTCACTGCTTTTTGTATAGATACGGCGATCTCGTATACCTTTTCCTTGAAAGCCCCCTCGGAGCTTGCTTGCGAACCGGCGATGAGCAGCACGGCATCCTGATACACGATCGGCGCAAGCCGTTCCTGGCTCGGCACGAGCTCGGACACGATATTGCCGATGGCGAACAGCAGCAAGTCGCGGTCCTTCTCGTCAAAACGGCTGCCCGACAAGTCATCGATTTGCAGAAGCAGGACGCGCATGCGGTCCCATTCCTGCGTATAGCCGTAATATTGAAGCCGATCTTGAATCTCCGACGATTTCGCCTCGCCGGCGAGCATTTTGCGAACGAGCAGTTCCGTCATATGCTCCTGCTGACCGGCCAATTGGAACTGCATCTTCGATTGATTGGTCAAGAGCGACTGGATGCCTTCCCGAATGACGCCGAACTCGTCCTTCGCCCCGCGAACGGTCTTCTCATTGGTTAATGTACGGTAGATGCTCCGTACCGGCCTGTAAACGCTCCGCGTGCCGAAAACGGCGACGACGACGGAGGCGATCAAGGCGATCAGACTCACCCATAGTGATGTCCACGCAATCCCCTGCGCCCGCTTCGTGAGCTCGCTAATCGGCAGCGCAGAGATGTAAATCCAGCCGTTATACGTGGATTTCCGGTAGGACACCGACATATCTTCATCGTGGATTTGGGATGTGAACAACCCTGTCCCTTCGCCGGATTCCGCGATTTGGCGCATATATGCTTCATGCGATAAATCGCTGCCGATCAAACCCGCTTCCGAGTGAGCAACGATTTTGCCGTTTTCATCTACAATATAGATTTGCCCATGCGAGCTGCCGTCCAAATTAATCAAATTGTTCATTTCCTTGCCCGTTAGCATGACGGCCAGCATGCCTTGTGGATTGAGCGAGTTAATCGGCCATTTCTTGATGTTCATGATCGTCTGGGGATGGCTCGTCAGTCCGGGATCGGCCTCGACATATTCGGAAACATCCATGCTAACCCACTTGGAGCCTTGGTGCATACGGGCGAAATCCTGCAAAAGATCCTTCATCTTCAGTTGGCTGTGCTCATTGAGACCCGAGTTGGAAATCAACCAATCCTTCTCCATGCTGTATAGGAAAACATCCTTAATCCCGAGCTCAAAGGTCTGGATCCCGATCAAACTATCGTACATATCCGTAATCAGATCCGTATCCGTATAAGCAAGCCTCTTGCCGATGGCGCCCGAGACCATTGGGGTGTTCAGCAGCTGCGAGGCTGAGTAATCGATCGTTTTTAAGGTTTGCTCGACCCGCAGCTGCGTTTGTCTCAACAACTGTTCGTTGCTTTCGTTCACTTTTTCCAGCACCGTGCGGGATGAATACGTATAGGAGTACCACCCTAAGATAAGCACTGGAAAAGCCCCCACAACGAGCGTAAGCACGATCAGTTTTCGTAAATATGGATGTGTATTCATGCCCGATTATCTCCTCCGAAGGCATTTCTGGGTGACCTGTCCGTTATCTTTCAGTATATCATTAAGGGTCTGCGTCATGGGGATAAATCACAGACCCTCCTGCCAAACCGGCCTGCAGCTTTACTTCTTGGCAGCTTTGTTGTATTCGGCCGTATATTCCTCAATCACTTTACTTCCGCCGTTTTGCAGCCACTGGTCGACCGCCTTCTTCCAGCCGTTCTCATCGATTGCACCCATGATGAACTTCGTTCTGGCATCCTCAATCAGCTTCTCCAGCTCTTTGCCCTTCTCGCTGTAGGTGTCGGAGATGAACGCATTGACCGGATTCTCAATCGCGATTTTCGCATTTTCTTTCCACACAATATCACGCTGATGCACGAGCTCCGGCCCGAAAGTGGTGACCTGATCTCTTAACACGGCAAGCTGCGAAGAATCGCCCATTCCGTATTCGACAAGCATCTTCGGATCCGCCGTTTTCTTGTACTGTCCGTTCTCTACCGTATATTGGCGGCCTTCGATGCCGTTATACAGCATGTTTTGCATCTCTTTATCGGACAGCTTGTCAAAATAGTTCAGGATCGCTTTCAATTCCGCTTCCGTTTTCACGGACGTTTTCGGAATCATGAAGATCCCGTAAGACCCTGTGCCTGCAATGCTGCGCAGCCCTTTCGGCCCTTCCAGCGCACCGACCAGCGTCACCTTCGCCTTCGGATCCGCCTTCTTAGCCTGCTCCTCAATGCCGTTGGCGTCATTCAGATTGGCGACCCATGCGCCGGCTGTGCCTTTGTTCATCACTTGGCGGCCGTCTTTGACAACTGCGAAATCGAGGTTCATCAGCTTCTCGTCATAGAGCTTCTTATAGAACTTCATCGTTTCCAGATAAGCAGGCGACAGATGAGCAGGCGTTACCTTCCCGTCCTTCACTTCCCAATCGGCAGGACCGCCGTGCCAAGCCAGCATGCTTCTCCAGCCCGCAGGCACCTGCTGCTCGACAAGCCCGATCGTATCGTTCTTACCGTTCTTGTCCGGATCGTCATTCGTGAACGCTTTCAGCACCTTATAAAACTCATCGATCGTCTTCGGCTCCTTCAAGCCGAGATTATCGAGCCAATCTTTACGCAGCGTAACACCGTCACGGGCCAAATCGCGCTCCCGGTATATCCCGTACACTTTGCCATCGATGGAAATCGCGTTCAGGGCGATGGGATTCATGCGGCTTAAGTTTGGATAATCCTTCAAATACGGGCCAACTTCCCAGAACATGCCCGAACGAACGGAGTTCACGATGAAGGGAACCTTCTGATTGAGCACCGTGATGACGCTGGGCAGCTCTCCTGAAGCGACCGTTGCGCTAAGCTTGTCGGAGTATGTTGCCGACGGTACCCAATTGAGCTTCAGCTCCGTGTTGGTGGCAGACTGAATTTTTTTGAAAATTTCTCCATCCGTCGACATCGGCTCGGGATTGAAGCTCGGCATCATAATGGACAGTTTATAAGGAGCCGCCGGCTTTGCGGCTTCCGCTGAAGCGGATGGCTGCGCTGCGCTGCCTGTGCCAGGAGCGGCTGCTCCTCCCCCTCCGCAGCCTGCGGCTACTCCAGCCGTCAGGGTCAGCAGCGACGCCAGGGCGATTGCTTTTGGATTTGTTGTTTGTTTCATGTTTCGTCCTCCCTTTTTGTATATGATACATGTATCGAGAAACTGTGGAAACAGTTTACCCTTTCACGGAACCTAACAGCACGCCTTTGGCGAAATGCTTCTGCAGGAACGGATAGACCGCCAGGATCGGCAGTGTCGATATGACGATAACGGCCATCTTCACGCTTTGCTCAGGCGGCTGGACAAAGTCGGCGGCAAGCGATGTGGAATCGCCGAGTCCTCCGCCGTCGGACATGATGACAATTTGCCGCAGCAGTACTTGAATGGGCCACATGGTGGAATCGTTGATGTACAGCACGGCGCTGAAAAATGTGTTCCAGTGGCCTACGGCGTAAAACAGCGAGAACGTCGCAATCGCCGGCAGGGACAGCGGGATCACGATGCGGAACAAGATGCCCGGGTCGCTGCAGCCGTCGATTTTGGCCGATTCCTCCAGGCCGTCCGGCATTTGCTGGAAGAAATTGCGCATAATGATCAGGTTAAAAGCGCTGATTGCACCGGGAATGAGCAGCGACCAGTACGTATCGATCATGCCAAGCTGCTTGACGACCAGAAATGTCGGGATCATCCCCCCGCCGAACAGCATCGTGAAGATGACCGCGAGCTGGATCGGCTTGCGGTAGTCCAAGTCCTTCCTGGCCAATGGATAGGCCATCAGACAGGTCATCATAATGTTGATAAGCGTCCCCGCTATCGTGATGAAAATCGTCACGCCCATACTGCGCATCAGCGTGCCTGTCGAGAAAATATACTCGTATGCGCTAAGCGAAAATTCCGTCGGGAACAGGATGAACCCCCGCTGGAGCAATTCTTTTTGCGTCGCGAACGAGCCTGCGATGATATAAATGAAAGGAATGAATGTCACCAGCGCAAATATCGTTAACAATCCAACATTGATACAATCAAATAACCGGCTTCCGAACGAACGGTCCTTAACCATTCGGCAGCCCCCTTTCCATACGGCTTATACGATGCCTTCTTCGCCCATTTTTTTGGCCAAATAATTGGAAGCGGCAACAAGCACCAATCCGACAACCGACTTGAACAAGCCGACGGCCGTACTATAGCTGTATTGGCCCTCCGAAATTCCCGTCGCATAGACATAAGTATCGAACACTTCGCCCACCTCGCGGTTCATCGCGTTCAGCATAAGCCAAATTTGTTCAAAACCGGTGTCCAGGAAATGGCCTAAACGCAAAATCAACAAAATCACGATCGTGGACCGAATCGCCGGTAGCGTAATATGCACCATCTGCTGCATCCGGTTCGCCCCGTCAATCCGGGCGGCTTCGTATTGTCCGGGGTCGACGCCCGCCAGTGCGGCTAAGAAAATAATCGTCCCCCAACCGGTTTCCTTCCAAATCACTTCTGCGGTTATGAATGTTCGAAACCAATCCTGACTGAGCAGGAAATTGATTTTCTCACCGCCAAGGAACTTGATGCCCTCATTAATGAGTCCGCCCTCCGTCGTAAAAAACAAGTACACAATCGAGACGATAACGACCCACGACATGAAATGCGGAATGTACACGACCGTTTGCACGGTCCTTTTGAACAGCTCCACACGAAGCTCGTTGAGCATTAAGGCGATCACGATCGGCAGCGGAAAGAAGAAAACGATATTGTATACCGCCAAAATAAATGTGTTGCGCAGCAGCTTCCAGAACAGCGGATCCCCGAAAAACCGGTCAAAATGCTTCATGCCGACCCACTGGCTGTCCCAGAAGCCGAGAAACGGCTGATAATTTTTGAACGCGATCAACACGCCGTACATGGGCACATATTTAAAAATCAGAAAATATAAGATGCCGGGGAGCAGCATCAGATAGAGCCACCGGTTTCGCAGCATGCGCCTTGCCTGCTGTTTGCGATACGTCGTCTTGCTTAGCACCGTGTGGGCTGCTGCAGTTTGAGTGCTCATAAACCCCTTCCTTTCTACCACTTGCATGGTGATATGTTCGCTTTCAGTGCGGTTTGCCTTGCCACCTCTGCATCATAGGAGACTCCCTCCGTTGCCGTCCATAGTCATTCCTGCACGTCTTGTATTACGCTGCAAAACCCTTATAAATCAAGGCTTGAGCCCTTGATATAGTCATTATCCGCCGGCGATAGTCATTGTTTGACGGGGCTGAGGGAACGCCAAAGAAGCCTGAGGCCGAGCCTCAGGCTTCTTTCATCGGCGGTCTGCGCTGCACTCGCTGCCGGGTGCCGGCCGGTCGGTCGGTCGGCCGGTTGGCCCGACTAGTCCGACTGGACCTCGGCGGGCTAACGGACACAGAAGACCTTATTCCGCGAATTCGGGCCGGCGCGGAATTCTAACGGACACCGGCGACGCTATTTGGCGTCGGCGGGCATGAATTTGCCCCGAAACCGGCAAATAAGGACTCCCGTGTCCGTTAGAATCGCGTCGCGCCGATTTGCGCGCGAATAGCGGCCGTGGTGTCCGTTAGCGCGAGCGACGGCGGGGGAACGGCACAGCACCTCCCTGGCCGCTCACTTCCCCGGCGGGCTAACGGACACAGCGGACCTTATTCCGCGAATTCGGGCCGGCGCG